>DASRZB010000086.1:0-9614 GCA_035653855.1 Acidothermaceae bacterium
GTAACTGGTCGGCAGCCAACGCCTTCGTCGGCGACAAGTAGAGCGCGGTCGCCGGCTCGAGGCGCCTGCGGTTCGGCGTCCCGTCAGTCAATGCTTGCAACACCGGCAACTGATAGGCGAGTGACTTGCCCGACGCCGTGCCGCTCGCGATGACCACGTGCTGGCCGAGGCGGGCCAGTTCTGCAGCCTCAACCTGGTGCTCCCACGGGAACTCGATCCCGAGCTGCGCGTACGCGGCAACGATCTCCGGGCATACCCAGGCTGGCCACGGCGTCGACCGGGCGCGCCGCGCCGCGATCACCTCGACGTGGGTAACCCGTTCGCGACGACCAGGCGGGCGGACCAACCGTTCGAGGACGTGCTCACTCGAGCGCGCCGGGCCGACCGGTCTCGGCGGCGAATTCGAGGAGTAGCTCTCGGCGGACACCAACCCCAGTCTGGCATCGGCGGACGACGGATTGCCGCGGCGGCGCGGCAAGGCTGGCGCGTCCGTGCCGCCACACCGACTGGGGAAGATCACGCCAAGCGTGATTAGATTCGTGGCTAGCCGGGTACTCAAGGCTCCACACCGCGCCCGCCGGGCGTTAGATGGTCCTGCCCGCGTGCGGTCACAAGCTGGAGGAATGCAGTGGATCTGTCTTTGTCTACCCGCGCCGAAGGCGAACACACTGTTGTCGTCGTCGGCGGCGAGATCGACGTCTACACCGCCCCCAAGCTGCGCGAGCAGCTGATCGACCTGGTCTCCGCCGGCAGCTACCACATCATTGTCGACATGGAGAACGTCGAGTTCCTCGACTCGACCGGCCTTGGCGTCTTGGTGGGTGGCCTCAAGCGAGTCCGTGCCCACGACGGGTCGTTGCGCCTGGTCTGCACTCAGGAGCGCATCCTCAAGATCTTCCGGATCACCGGGCTCACCAAGGTTTTCCCGATCCACGGGTCGGTCGACGAGGCCGTCGCCGCCACCGACTGAGCGGCGCGCTTTGCCTACCGTGACGGTCTCGTTCACGCCCTTACCTGAGCACGTCCGAACCGCTCGCTTCATCGCCGCCTCGGTTGCCCGACGAGCCGGGGTTGCCGACGGTGTGCTTGACGAGATCAAGCTTGCGGTGGGTGAGGCGTGCTCATTGGCGGTGCGCTTCAATCGGGCCCACGCGCCTTCCTCGCCGGTCGAGTTGAGGCTGATCGAGGACCCACACAGTTTCTCCGTCGAGGTTGCCGACTCCGTCGGACGTCCAGCCCCCGACGCCCACGGTGAGCTCTCGTTCGACCTGACTAAAGACGACGACCGGGTCGACAGCGTCGACTTGAGCGGGCACGAGCGCCTCGGGCTGGCGGTCATCAGCGGCCTCGTCGACGAGGTGACGGTCGAGTACCTCGCGGCCGGATCCGTCGTCACGATGACCTGGCCGATCGGATAACTCCGGATGCTTCTCGCTTGCGGAGGTCGATGGCCCTACGAGGACGTGACTTCCGACACACGCCCTACCGGCGCAACCGTGGGAGACATAGACTCCCGCATCCGCTTTGACGTCCGAGTATCTGGAGTCAGCAGCGTTCGACGGCCAATCGGTTTTCGCTTCTGCAATGGCGCAGCGGCGGTCGAGGAGGACACATGCTCGGGCTAGACCTGGTCAGCGCGACGAGTGGGGCGGCTACCAGCGTCACGGGCGGCAACTACACATGGGTGTGGATCGTCGCGGTCGTGGCGTTGCTGGCGCTCGGAGTGGCGTTCGCGCTGGTCCGCGAGGTGCTGTCGGCCGACCAAGGCACCGAGAGCATGAAGCGGATCGCCGGGGCGGTTCAAGAGGGCGCGAGCGCCTACCTCAAGCGGCAGTTCCGAACGCTCGGCGTCTTCGCGGTCATCGTTTTCTTCCTGCTCCTCCTGCTGCCCGCGGATTCAGGCACCCAGCGAATCGGTCGGTCAATCTTCTTCCTGATCGGAGCCGGCTTCTCCGGCGTGACTGGCTACACCGGTATGTGGCTCGCAGTCCGCGCCAACGTTCGGGTTGCCGCGGCTGCTCGCAGTGGTGAATCTCGCGGCGCGATGCGGATCGCCTTCCGCACCGGTGGCGTCGCCGGCATGTTCACCGTCGGACTCGGCTTGTTCGGGGCCTGCCTGGTTGTGCTGTTCTTCCGCGCGAACGCTCCCAAGGTGCTTGAAGGTTTCGGCTTCGGCGCGGCCCTGCTGGCCATGTTCATGCGTGTTGGTGGCGGCATCTTCACCAAGGCCGCCGATGTCGGTGCCGACCTCGTCGGCAAAGTCGAGCAGGGGATCCCCGAAGACGACCCGCGCAACGCGGCGACGATCGCCGACAACGTCGGCGACAACGTGGGCGACTGCGCAGGCATGGCCGCTGACCTGTTCGAGAGCTACGCCGTCACGCTGGTCGCGTCGTTGATCCTTGGCAAGGCGGCGTTCGGCAACCTCGGTCTCGTCTTCCCGCTCATCGTGCCCGCGATCGGCGTCCTTACGGCAGTGGTCGGCATCTTCGCCGTTTCGCCGCGCGCCGGTGACCGCAGCGGCATGACCGCGATCAACCGCGGCTTTTTCATCTCGGCCGCGTTCTCCGTGGTGCTGGTCGCCGTTCTTGCCTTTACCGAGTTGCCTTCGAAGTTCTCCCAGCTCAAGGGTCTGACCAACTCCGACATCGCCTCGCACGCAGGTAACCCGAGGGTGTTCGCGCTTATCGCGGTGGTCATCGGGATCGTGCTCGCCGCCGTCATCCAGCAGTTGACCGGATACTTCACCGAGACGAATCGGCGCCCGGTGCGCGACATCGGGAAGACCTCACTGACCGGGCCTGCGACCGTGATCCTGGCTGGGGTTTCCGTTGGGCTTGAGTCCGCGGTGTACGCGGCGCTGATCGTCGCGGCCGCTGTCTATGGCGTGTTCTTGCTCGGGGGCGGCATCACCGTGCTGTCGCTGTTTGCCGTCGCACTCGCGGGCACCGGCCTACTCACCACGGTCGGCGTCATCGTCGCTATGGACACGTTCGGCCCGGTGTCGGACAACGCCCAAGGAATCGCCGAGATGTCAGGCGACGTCACAGGCGAAGGCGCCGTGGTCCTGACTCAACTCGACGCGGTCGGCAACACCACCAAGGCGATCACCAAGGGCATCGCGATCGCGACCGCGGTTCTTGCCGCGACCGCGCTCTTTGGTTCCTTTACGTCAGCCATCAGCGACGCACTCACGAAAGCCGGCACATCGGCGTCCGACGTGACAGGCATCACCGCGGCGAGCCTGTCGACCGACGTCACCTCACCCAACGTCATCGTCGGCGCGATCATCGGCGCGGCCGTGGTGTTCTTCTTCTCAGGTCTGCTCATCAGCGCGGTGGCGCGGGCGGCCGGCGCAGTCGTCTACGAAGTGCGGCGCCAGTTCCGCGAGATCGTCGGAATCATGGAAGGGACGGCGCTGCCGGAGTATGGCAAGGTCGTCGACATCGTCACCCGCGATTCGCTGCGCGAGCTCGCGACGCCTGGGCTGATGGCAGTGCTCGCGCCGATCGCGACCGGCTTCGCGCTCGGAGTGGGCGCGCTCGCCGGGTACCTCGTCGGCGCGATCGCCGCTGGCGCGCTGATGGCCGTGTTCCTGGCGAACTCCGGTGGCGCGTGGGACAACGCCAAGAAGCTGGTCGAGGAAGGCAATCACGGCGGCAAGGGCTCGCCCGCCCACGAGGCGACCATCATCGGCGACACGGTCGGCGACCCCTTCAAAGACACCGCCGGCCCGGCCATCAACCCGCTGCTCAAGGTCATGAACCTGGTCGCCCTGCTCATCGCGCCGCTGATCGTCCGGTACTCCGTAGGCGTCCATCACAACGCGCCGCTGCGCATCATCATTGCCGTGGTGGCGTTCGCGATCATCGTCGCCTCCGTGCTGATCTCCAAGCGCCGCAGCGTTGCGGTAGGCCAGGGCGAAGACGAGGCCACGCCGTCCGCTCTTGTGGTCTAGGGCTCGTCTAGCGGTCGTCTGACGCCTGCCGACCAGGCCGGCGAAACAGTCACCGACCGGACGGCGAATTGCTCCGTCGCGGGGTCAGTGACCGCCTCAGTGGCGCCGAGCGGTTACCGTGGCTCGGGGTGAGGGGCTGTTCCGACCACCCGATCGACCCTGAACCACCCCACGCCTGCACCCGATAGACGCTTGAACAACCGATGAGGAGCACCCGTAGTGGCGCGCGCCAGCACTCCCGCTGCATCTGACGACGACACCCGCCGTCTGGTCATCGTGGAGTCCCCAGCCAAGGCGAAGACGATCGCTGGCTACCTGGGCGGCAACTACATCGTCGAGTCGAGCATCGGGCACATCCGCGACTTGCCGACCTCGGCTGCTGATATCCCCGCCAAGTACAAGAAGGAGCCTTGGTCGCGTCTTGGCGTCGACGTCGACCACGGTTTTGAGCCCCTCTACGTGGTCAACGCCGACAAGCGCCAGCAGGTCGCCAAGCTGAAGGCCGCGCTAGCCGGCGTCGACGAGCTCTATCTCGCCACAGACGAGGATCGCGAAGGCGAGGCCATCGCGTGGCACCTGCTCGAGGTTCTCAACCCCAAAGTGCCCGTCCATCGGATGGTCTTCCACGAGATCACCCGCGACGCCATTCGCGAAGCAGCGCAGCATCCCCGAGAGCTGAACCAGGCGCTCGTCGACGCCCAGGAGACCCGGCGAATCCTCGACCGGCTCTATGGCTACGAAGTGAGCCCGGTGCTGTGGAAGAAGGTCATGCCGCGGCTGTCCGCGGGTCGGGTGCAAAGCGTCGCCACCCGCATGGTCGTCGACCGCGAGCGCGACCGCATCGCATTTCGCAGCGCGTCGTACTGGGACATCAACGCTACCTTCGACACGTCGCCAACCTTCGAGGCGACGCTCGCCGCGGTCGACGGCCAACGCGTTGCACAGGGCCGTGACTTCGATTCCGTCGGCGTTCTCAAGGCGAAGAACCTCGTGCACCTCGACGAAGCGAGAGCCACCGAGCTGGCAACGGGCCTTAGCAACACCGAGTTCGTCGTGCGCAGCGTCGAGAGCAAGCCGTATAGGCGTAGCCCGGCGGCTCCCTTCATGACGAGCACCCTGCAGCAAGAGGCGAGCCGCAAGCTGCGGTTCAGCAGTCAGACCACGATGCGCATCGCCCAGCGGTTGTACGAGAACGGCCACATCACCTACATGCGTACCGACTCGACGACGCTGTCGGAGACCGCGTTGAACGCGGCGCGCAACCAAGTGCGCGAGCTCTATGGCAGTGAGTTCCTGCCCGACGTCCCGCGCAGGTATGAGAAGAAGGTCAAGAACGCGCAAGAGGCGCACGAGGCGATCCGACCCAGTGGTGACAGGTTCGCTACTCCTGGCGAGCTTGCTGGCCAAGTCACCGGGGACGAAGCCCGACTCTACGAACTGATCTGGCAACGGACGGTCGCTTCGCAGATGACCGACGCCACCGGCCAGACGGTGACCATGCGTCTTGGTGGTACGACGCGTCCCGATGCGGTTAACACGAGCAACGGGAACACGAGTCACGATGCCGAGTTCTCGGCGTCCGGCACGGTGATCGTGCACCAGGGCTTCCTGAAGGTCTACGTCGAGAGCACTGACGACGACACGTCCGACGACACGAGCGAGCGCCGCCTGCCGAACCTCGCCGAAGGTGACACCGCGCGCGCGACGTCGCTCGAACATGTCGGGCACACGACGAACCCGCCAGCCCGCTACACCGAGGCCAGCTTGGTCAGGGCCTTGGAAGAACGCGGCATCGGCCGCCCGAGCACGTTCGCCAGCATCATGGGCACGATCCTTGACCGCGGCTACGTGTTCAAGAAGGGCAGCGCGCTGGTCCCGACGTTCCTCGCGTTCGCGGTCGTGCAGTTGCTCGAGCGGCATTTCGGCGACCTCGTCGACTACGACTTCACCGCCGAGATGGAAGAAGACCTCGACCGCATCGCCGATGGCGAGACAGCGCGCACCGCGTGGTTGACGCATTTCTACTTCGGCGGCCCACTCGGTGGCGGCGTCGGTGGTGTCGGCGGCAAGAGTGGCCCGGGCGACGACAACCCCGGCCTCAAGGCGATGGTGAACGACCGGCTCGGTGAGATCGACGCGCGAGACGTCAGTTCGTTCCCGCTCGGTGACTCGGGCATCGTCGTGCGCGTTGGCCGTTACGGCACCTACCTCGAGCGCGACGGCCAGCGCGCGAACCTGCCCGACGGGGTAGCGCCGGACGAGGTGACGCAGGAGTACGCGCAGGCTCTGCTCGACAAGCCGAGCGGTGACCGGCCGCTCGGCATCGACCCGATCTCGGGCCGCGAGTTGGTCGCGAAGGACGGTCGCTACGGTCCCTACGTCACCGAGATCCTGCCTGAGGATTCGAAGACGAAGCCCCGCACCGCGAGCCTGTTCCAGTCGATGTCGCTCGACACTGTCACCGTCGACGACGCCCTGCGGTTGCTGACTTTGCCGCGCATTCTCGGCGAGGTCGACGGCGAGGAGGTCGTCGCGAGCAACGGGCGCTACGGGCCGTACGTCAAGAAGGGGTCCGACACGCGGTCGATCGACAACGAGGAGCAACTGCTGACGATCAGCCTGCAGCAGGCGCTCGAGGTGCTCGCCCAACCCAAGCCGCGCGGCCGCCGAGCGGCCGCCGCCGGGCCGCTCCGTGAGCTTGGCGTCGATCCGGCAAATCAGAAACCAATCGTCGTCCGCGATGGTCGTTTCGGTCCTTACGTGACCGACGGCGAGACCAACGCCACCCTTCGCAAGGGCGACGACGTGGCCGCCATCACGCTCGAACGGGCGTCTGAGCTGCTGGCCGACAAGCGGGCACGCGGCCCGGCGCCCAAGAAGCTCGCGGCGCGCAAGCCGGCCAAGAAGACCGCAACCAAGACGGCGAGCAAGACGGCGAGCAAGACGGCCGCGAAGACCGGCACCAAGAAGTCGACCACCCGCAAGACGGCCAAGAAGGCGCCCGCGAAGCGGACCTGACGCCCCGGGCGCGAGATACTGACGTGTCCGGGGCGTGCGAGTCCAGTGGGGAGTTGAGCCATCTCCGAGGACCACTTCGGCGCGGTGCCGCCCCCGGTGCCGTATGTCGAGGCTGCCCGCACCACCGCTGGCGAGGTCAGCGGCATTCGCGGGGTGCTGGCCATCAAGGCGTTCCGCAAGCTGTGGATCGCGCTCTCGCTGTCGAGCTTTGGTGACTGGCTGGGATTCCTCGCCCAGACCGCGCTGGCCGCCGAACTTGCCGTCGGTCACACCTACTTCGTCCAGAACTCGTCGGTCGGCCTCGTCGTCTTCGTGCGCCTGCTACCCGCCGTCCTGCTCGCTCCGCTTGCTGGCGCGTTCGCCGACCGGCTCGACCGACGACTCACCATGGTCATCGCCGACATCGGCCGGTTCTCGCTCTACGTCTCGATCCCGATCGTGCACACGTTGTGGTGGCTGTTTGTCGCGACGTTCCTGATCGAGACGCTCAGCTTGTTCTGGATTCCGGCCAAGGAAGCCACCGTTCCGAATCTGGTACCCCGGGAACAGCTCGAGCAGGCCAACCAACTCAGCCTGCTGACGACCTACGGATCTGCCCCCGTGGCAGCGCTGGTGTTCGCCCTGCTCTCGCTGTTCACCGGCGTGATCAGTCACGCATGGCCGTTCTTTACTACCAACCGCATTGACCTGGCGCTGTACTTCGACGCCTCAACGTTCCTCGTTTCGGCGGCCACGATCTTCACCTTGCGTGAGATCTCTCACCAGGGCGGACGACGACGGCGCGCCGAATTCGAGAGCGGCGCCGGGGTGGTGCCGATCTCACAACCGTCGGTGGTTCGCGCTATTGCCGAAGGCTGGCAATTCATCGGCCAGACCAGGGTGGTGCGCGGGCTGGTCGTCGGCATGCTTGGCGCATTCGCGGCCGCGGGCGTCGTGGTCGGGCTCGCGAAGCGATACACGCTCGACCTGGGCGGCGGTGACCCTGCATATGGCGCGATGTTCGGGTCGGTGTTCGTGGGCCTTGCCTTCGGCATGTTCCTCGGCCCGAAATTCTTCCGTCGACTCTCGAGACGCCGCCTGTTTGGACTCTCGATCGCCGCGTCGGGCGCAACGCTCGCCTTGACCGCGATCGTCCACAACCTGGTGCTGGTCGTGCTCGGCGCCCTGATTATGGGCGCATTCTCTGGTGTGGCTTGGGTAACCGGATACACCTTGCTCGGCCTTGAAGTCGAGGACGAGAAACGCGGCCGTACGTGGGCGACCCTCCAGTCGTTGATGCAGGTCGATCTGCTTCTCATGGTTGCGGCCGGCCCGTTCATCTCCGGGGCGATCGGCGTCCACACGCTGCACATCAAGCGGGTCGTCCTGCGCCAGGACGGCGCGGCTTTCACATTGCTGGGTGCGGGAATTATTGCCTTCGTTGTTGGTGTGATCGCCTACCGTCAGATGGACGATCGCGACGTGTCGCTGCGGCGCGACCTCATTGCCGCATTGCGCGGCTGGCGCCCGTTGGAGGGCCGTGGCGTGACGACAGGGTTGTTCGTGGCGTTCGAGGGTGGCGAGGGTGCGGGCAAGTCGACGCAGAGCAAGCTGCTCGCTTCATGGCTGACCGAGCGCGGCTACGAGGTCGTCGCGACTCGCGAGCCAGGTGCGACGCCGATCGGGCGACGGCTCCGGCAATTGCTACTCGATCCCGACAGCGGCGAGATCGCGCCACGGGCTGAGGCGTTGCTGTATGCGGCCGACCGCGCGCAGCATGTGGCCACGGTGATTCGGCCGGCACTGGCGCGCGGGGCTGTCGTCGTGAGTGACCGCTATATCGATTCGTCGTTGGCCTATCAGGGCGTCGGCCGGTCGTTGTCAACCGGTGAGATCGAGCGGCTCTCGCAATTCGCCACGTCGGGGTTGCGCCCAGACGTGACGGTGTTGCTCGACGTCCCAGTCACTGATGGCCTTGCCCGAACATCGGTTCGCGACGAGCTTCCCGACCGGCTCGAAGCCGAGTCGGCCGCATTTCACGAGCGGGTTCGGGCCGCGTTTCGCGAACTCGCCGAGGCCTCGCCCGACCGCTACCTCGTCATCGACGCTCAGCTGCCGGCGGCCACGATTCACCAGCTGATCGTGCGGCGGATCGCCGATTTCGTGCCCGAGCTCTCACCTGACCTTCAACCAACAGTGCAACTGAAAGTCGGCCGGCGGTGAGTGGTTCGTGAGCGTGTTCGACGATCTCGTCGGCCAAGAGCGCGTGGTCGCCTTGCTGCGATCGGTCGCCATCTCGGCGGCCGAAGTTGCGTGGGCCAGCGAGCTTGGCGGCGATCTGTTCGGTGTTTTCTCGGACATACCGGCGGCGTTGCCCGACGTCGCTTTTTCTGTCGCGCCGGGCGCCGCGATGACGCACGCGTGGTTGTTCACCGGGCCGCCCGGCTCGGGCCGATCGGTTGCGGCGCGGGCGTTCGCGGCCGCCCTGCAATGCACGGCCGCGATGAACGGCGGCGGCGACATCGAGCCCGGCTGTGGCGTCTGTCTTGGCTGCCACACGGTGCTCGCAGGCACCCACGCGGACGTCGAAATCGTTGCACCGCAAGGGTTGTCTCTCGGTGTGCGGGAGGCTCGCGACCTTGTGAGCAGGGCCGCGCTC
>DASRZB010000087.1:0-2354 GCA_035653855.1 Acidothermaceae bacterium
CCGCATCGCGGCTTCGAGACTGTCACTTACATGATCGATGGGCTCTTTGAGCACCACGACTCCAACGGCGGCGGCGGCCTGATCACTAACGGCGACACTCAATGGATGACCGCGGGCGCTGGAATTCTGCACATCGAAACACCGCCGGAGCACCTCGTGGCAAGTGGCGGTCTGTTTCATGGCTTTCAGCTCTGGGTCAACCTGCCGAAGGCGATGAAGTTCGCGGCGCCGCGTTACCAAGACATCCGCGCGAGCGAGGTTTCACTACTTGCTTCGCCGGACGGCGGCGTGTTGCTGCGAGTGATAGCCGGAAACGTCGCGGGTCACCCAGGCCCCGGCGTCACGCATACGCCGATCGCGTTGGTGCACGCGACTTTGTCGCCGGGAGCCTCACTGACGCTGCCGTGGCAGCCTGACTACAACGCGCTCGTCTACACCTTGGCTGGCCGTGGATCGGTCGGCGCAGCCCGTCGTCCGATCTCGATGGGCCAGCTCGCCGTCTTCGGCGATGGCGACACCATCACCATCGCTGCCGACCAGACGCAGGAAACCCGCAGCCCGACGATGGACGTCTTGATCCTCGGTGGCCAGCCGATCAGGGAGCCGGTCGCCATGTACGGCCCGTTCGTGATGAACACCAAGGCTGAGGTCATGCAGGCGTTCGAGGACTATCAGGCCGGTCGGCTCGGCAGCATCCCGGCAGAGCATGCAGAGCATGCAGATGCGGGGCACGCAGGGGTTCAGGGCTCAACAGACGACGAGGCCTAGGAGCTGGCGGTCGACTGTTCTGCGGTCGGCGTGGAAAGGTCGATGACGACACCGGGCTCCGGGGCCGCGACGCGCACACAATCGCGTCCGGCTGCCTTCGCGACATACAGCGCCGTGTCGGCCGCGTCGAGGAGCCGGTGCAAGTCGCCGCCGGTCACTGAGAGTTCGCTAACACCGACCGAGACCGTGACGCTGATCCATTCACCGCTGTCGGCGCGCACCCGGATGTCGCGAACCTGGGTGCGCAGCCGTTCGGCGGCACCTTCGGCGTCGAGCAGGTTGAGTCCGGACAGGACCGCGCCGAACTCCTCGCCGCCGAGCCGGCCGACGAGGTCGCGCGGCCGCAGAGCCTGCGCGATGGTGCGCGCAACTGCAGCCAACACCTGGTCGCCCGCGAGGTGGCCGTACCGGTCGTTGACGGACTTGAAGTGGTCGACGTCGATCATCAAGATCGCGAGGTTGTCGTCGCTGGCCGCTGCTCGTTCGACTTCGCGACCTGCGACCTCACGCCAGTGCTGGGGATTCGCGACGTCGGTCAGTAAGTCGGTGCGGACAGCTTGCCGAAGTCCGCTGAAGAGTTGGTGCTCGAGCAACAGCACAGGCGGCAGCAAGAGCACAGCAAGCATCGGTTCCGTTGCCCACAAGACCGCGGCCAATGTGCCGAGGCAGGCTGCAACGGCGTCGACGACGAGGCCTTCGCGATCCTTCAAGAAGCTGCGCACTGCATCTGCGCCCGCGGTCATGATGACGACGGCGGCGATCAGCAGCGCATTTACGATCCAGTAGGTCGCAACGGCGAGGGCCAGCGAAGCGGCGGCGACGCCGCCCCTGGTGAACTGGCTCGCTGTGACATTGGTGTCCATGGTCGCGTGCAACACGAGCCGATGCACCAGCGAGGCGCCGCCGTACGCAAGCCCGAGCGCGGTAGCGGTGTACACGTTCTTGAGCAGCTGTGCACGCCAGACCCGCGCGTAGAGGTAGCCGCGCAAGACGATCACGGTGACCATCACGTACGCCGGCGGCAGCAGCAGCGCGATCGGCAACAGCCAGACCGCCATGAGGTCCCTCGATACGCGGTCCTGCCGAGCTCGTGGCCAGGCAAACCGCATCGATATCTCAGCGCTGGCGACGGCCGCGAAGGCGAACGCGCCCGCAACCGCGAGCTGGCGATAGGCGGGAGCGTGCAGCGGGGCGCCGTGGAGCAATTCCCACACAGCCGCCGCGAGCGCCGCGAGGTATCCGGTGATGCCGGTCAGGACGACGAATCGGGCTGCCAATGGCAGTTGCCACACGCTCCACGCCGACGAGCGCTTCTTGCGGGTCACTTCTGCGGGTCCCCCGCCCTTCCTTATGTGCCGGTCACATCACGCCCACAAGGCGGAGAATCGGGCGCCCTTGCGCTGCGGACTTTACGGGGTCTGACCCGTCGTGTCACCGCTGTCCGGGTTAAGAATCCGGACAGAATGAGATCGATCGCTCACAAGTGATCTTGTTTGGCACTTGCCCTGCGTTTGCGAGGGAGGTGATCAATCATGCGCGATTGGTCCTGGACGTAAAGGAGCAGCACCGAAACCACTAGTGACTAG
>DASRZB010000088.1:0-5443 GCA_035653855.1 Acidothermaceae bacterium
ATCTTGTGTATCCGCGTGCTCGGCGGCTCGGGCCGGCGATACGCGGGCATCGGTGATGTCATCGTGGCGACAGTGAAGGATGCCCTTCCCGGTGCCGGGGTGAAGAAGGGCGATGTCGTCAAGGCGGTCGTGGTGCGCACCCGCAAGGAGCGCCGCCGCGGCGACGGCTCGTATATCCGTTTCGATGAGAACGCCGCCGTGCTGATCCGGGACGGCGGGGACCCCCGCGGTACCCGCATCTTCGGCCCGGTCGGCCGTGAGCTGCGCGAGAAGAAGTTCATGCGGATCATCTCGCTGGCTCCGGAGGTGCTGTAAGTCATGGCAGGTCTGAAGGTTCGAAAGGGAGACACCGTCCAGGTGATCTCGGGCAAGGACCGCGGCTTCAAGGGCAGGGTCATCGAGACCGACCCAGGGCGCGAGCGTGTCCTGGTCGAGGGTGTCAACCGCATCCGCAAGCACACCAAGATCACCACGACCACTCGTGGCGCGAAGACCGGCGGCATCGTCACCCAAGAGGCGCCCGTGCACGTGAGCAACGTCATGGTCGTGTGCCCCGAGTGCGACCGCGCGACTCGCATCGAGCGTCGCCAGGTTCTGAACGAGGACACCGGCAAGACGATCCCGGTCCGCATCTGCAAGAAGTGCGGCAAAGAAATCACGGTGGCGACGGCATGACAACCACCACGACCGAGACGCCAAGCACCACTGCGACGCCGAGCCCGCGTACGGCGCCGCGTCTGAAGCAGCGCTACCGCGACGAGATCTCGGGCCAGTTGCGCGAGCAGTTCGGGTACTCCAACGTCATGCAGATCCCCGGCCTGACGAAGGTCGTCGTGAACATGGGTGTCGGCGAGGCGGCTCGTGACGCGAAGCTGATCGACGGCGCTGTCCGCGACTTGACCACGATCACCGGTCAGAAGCCGCAGGTCACCCGTTCGCGCAAGTCGATCGCCCAGTTCAAGCTGCGCGAGAACATGGCGATCGGTTGCCACGTCACGTTGCGGGGCGACCGGATGTGGGAGTTCCTCGACCGGCTGCTGGCACTCGCGCTGCCCCGGATCCGTGACTTCCGCGGCTTGTCGCCGCGCCAGTTCGACGGCCACGGAAACTACACGTTCGGTCTCACCGAGCAGGTCATGTTTCACGAGATCGACCAGGACCGCATCGATCGCTTCCGTGGCATGGACATCACGGTGGTCACGACGGCGAACACCGACGACGAGGGGCGCGCGCTGCTCCGCCTGCTCGGCTTCCCCTTCAAGGAGAACTAGTGAGCGAGCATCGTAGGCGCGAAGCGCCGAGGAGCGGAACGAACACTGCGATGAGTGCTTGCGCGAAGAGCGAGGTGTAGGGCATGGCGAAGAATGCACTCAAGATCAAGGCGGCCGCGAAGCCGAAGTTCAAGGTGCGCGGCTACACCCGTTGCAACCGGTGCGGCCGGTCGCACTCGGTGTACAAGAAGTTCGGCATCTGCCGTATCTGCCTTCGCGAGATGGCACACCGCGGCGAGTTGCCCGGCATTACCAAGAGCAGCTGGTAAACCCCACTACGCCGCAGGTCGCTGAGTGTTGGCGAGGCGAAACCACGGCGAGAAAGGCCATGTGGCCACATCATGATGACCGACCCGATCGCGGACATGTTGACGCGAGTGCGTAACGCGAACCACGCGTACCACGACAACGTGCCGATTCCGTACTCGAAGATCAAGACGCACGTCGCCGACATCCTCAAAGAGCAGGGCTACATCGCCGGCTGGCACGTCGAGGACGTCGAAGGCCACGCCGCGGCGAAGAACCTGGTCGTCGAGTTGAAGTACGGCCCTAACCGTGAGCGTTCGATTGCCGGCGTCCGGCGCGTGAGCAAGCCCGGGCTGCGCGTCTACGCCAAGGGCACCAACTTGCCGCGAGTGCTCGGCGGTCTTGGCATTGCCATCATCTCGACATCCGGCGGACTGCTGACCGACAAGCAGTGCGCAAAGCGTGGGGTAGGCGGGGAAGTCCTCGCCTACGTCTGGTAACAGGAAGAGACGAACTCATGTCCCGAATCGGAAGACTTCCGATCCCTGTTCCCAGCGGGGTCGACGTCGACATCACCGACCGTCTGGTCACCGTCAAGGGCCCGAAGGGCACCTTGACGCTTACGCTCGCCGATCCGATCGTCATCGAGAAGGCGGACGACGGTTCGCTGCTCGTCACTCGCCCCGACGACGAGAAGCGCAGCAAGGAACGCCACGGCCTCAGCCGTACCTTGGTCGCCAACATGGTGACCGGAGTGACCGACGGGTTCTCCAAGACCCTCGAGATCGTTGGCACCGGTTACCGCGTACAGGCGAAAGGCTCGGACCTCGAGTTCGCGCTCGGCTTCTCGCACCCGGTCAACATCCCAGCACCCGAGGGCATCACCTTCGAGGTGCAGGCGCCGACGCGGTTTGTCGTACGCGGCATCGACAAGCAGCAGGTCGGTGAGGTCGCAGCCAACATCCGCAAGCTGCGCAAGCCGGAGCCTTACAAGGGCAAGGGCGTTCGCTACCAAGGTGAAGTCGTGCGTCGCAAGGTCGGAAAGGCTGGTAAGTAGTCATGCCTGTTGGATTGATCAGTCGCCGCAAGGCGCGCGGATCCACCAAGTCCGCCCTGCGTCAGCGCCGCCACTTTCGGGTGCGCAAGCGCGTCACCGGCACCGCAGATCGTCCGCGCCTCGTGGTCAACCGTTCGAGTCGGCACGTGTTCGCGCAGGTCGTCGACGACGTGACTGGCCGCACCCTCGCTTCGGCGTCGACCATGGAAGCAGATGTTCGCGCGACCGCGGGTGACAAGACGGCTAAGGCCCGCAAGGTCGGCGAGCTCGTTGCCAAGCGTGCTGCCGCTACAGGCGTTGGCCCGGTCGTCTTCGATCGTGGCGGATACCAGTACCACGGACGCGTCGCCGCGATCGCCGACGGCGCGCGCGAAGGCGGTCTGACGCTGTGACGCTCACCTTGCTGTTGCCCCTGGAACGAAAGTGCGCGACCCGAAATTGCGTGAACACTGAGATGAGGAACGTCTAATGCCAGGACCTCAGCGTCGTGGACCCGGAAGCGGTGCCGGCACGGGTGCCGGTGCTGCAGGTGGACCCGGCGGCAGCGGCGGCGGTACTGGTGGCGGGGATCGCCGTGACCGCCGTGACAACCGTCGCCCCGATGGCGCGGCCGAGAAGACCCAATACATCGAGCGCGTCGTCGCGATCAACCGCGTCGCGAAAGTCGTGAAGGGCGGTCGGCGCTTCAGCTTCACCGCGCTTGTGGTCGTCGGCGACGGCGACGGCAGCGTTGGCATCGGCTACGGCAAGGCCAAGGAAGTGCCCGCCGCGATCGCCAAGGGTGTCGAGGAGGCCAAGAAGAGTTTCTTCAAGGTGCCCCGCATCCAGCACACGATCCCGCACCCGATTACCGGCGAGGCCGCGGCCGGCGTTGTGCTGTTGCGCCCGGCCAGCCCCGGTACCGGTGTTATCGCTGGCGGACCGGTGCGCGCGGTGCTGGAGTGCGCGGGTATTCACGACGTGTTGTCGAAGTCGCTCGGCTCGGACAACGCGATCAACGTGGTGCACGCGACTGTCGCGGCGTTGAAGGGCCTCATGCGTCCCGAGGAAGTTGCGGCTCGCCGCGGCTTGCCGCTCGAAGACGTCGCACCTGCCGCCTTGTTGCGTGCGCGTGCGGCGGGGATGGGTGCATGACATGGGGCGGCTGAAGGTGACCCAGACCAAATCCGAGATCGGCGGTACGAGTAATCAGCGCAATACGTTGCGCACGCTCGGTCTGAAGCGGATGCGCGACACCGTAGTCAAGGAAGACCGTCCTGAGATCCGCGGCATGATCAGGACCGTTTCGCACCTGGTAGCCGTTGAGGAGGTGGACTGACGATGGCTGAGACGACGAAAGCTGAAGAGACGACCACAGAGCGCGCGAGTTCGGTGCTGAAGATTCATCACTTGCGGCCAGCACCCGGCTCGCACAAGCCGAAGACCCGCGTCGGTCGAGGCGAGGCTTCCAAGGGCAAGACCGCCGGTCGTGGCACGAAGGGCACCAAGGCCCGGTACCAGGTGCCTGCACGCTTCGAAGGCGGGCAGATGCCGCTGTACATGCGGCTGCCGAAGTTGAAGGGCTTTACCAACCGTTTTCGCGTCGAATACCAAGTCGTGAACCTCGAATGGATCGCCGCGCACTACCCCAAGGGCGGTGCCGTGACTCCAGAAGACCTGGTCGCCAAGGGCGCGGTCCGCAAGGGCGAACTGGTCAAGGTGCTCGGAGACGGTGAGATCGGCGTGAAGCTGCAGGTCAGTGCCCACGGATTCTCGGCGTCTGCGAAGGAGAAGATCGAGGCGGCCGGCGGCAGCGCCACGAAACTGTAGGACGACCCGTGCGTTACAGTCACGGAGCGGGCGCCGGTGACTGAATTTCGGTTCGAAACGTTGGTGCGCAGGAGGAATCGTGAACTACGCCCTACTCAGGGCCTTCGGGCAGGCGTTCCGCACGCCCGACCTGCGCAAAAAGATGTTGTTCGTGCTCTTCATCGTGCTGTTGTTCCGCTTGGGCAGCGCGATCCCGGCACCGGGGGTGTCGGAGAAGAACATCCACGCATGTCTCGTCGAGGTCACCGGCGGCAACAGCGCGAACGTCTACACCCTGATCAACTTGTTCAGTGGTGGCGCGTTGCTGAAGCTGTCGATTCTGGCGCTGGGCATCATGCCCTACATCACCTCGAGCATCATCATTCAGCTGCTCGTCGTGGTGATTCCGCGGCTCGAGCGGTTGAAGCAAGAGGGCCAGTCCGGTCAGGCGAAGCTGACGCAGTACACGCGTTACCTGACGATCGGCTTGGCGATCCTTCAGTCGTCTGCCTTCGTGGCGCTTGCGCGCACGCCTGGTCAGATCTTCACGGGTTGTACGACGCCGATCATTCCTAATGACGGCTGGCCGGTGATCCTGACCATCGTCCTGACGATGACGGCGGGCACCGCGATCATCATGTGGCTCGGCGAGCTCATCACCGACCGCGGCATCGGCAACGGCATGTCGATCCTGATCTTCACGCAGATTGCCGCGCGATTCCCATCTGAGCTCAACAGCATCCGGCAGACCAAGGGCCTCTTCACCTTCTTGATGGTGATCGTGGTCGGTGCCGTCATCATCGCGGCCATCGTGTTCGTCGAGCAGGCGCAACGACGCATCCCGGTGCAGTACGCGAAACGGATGATCGGCCGCCGAATGTATGGCGGTACGTCGACGTACTTGCCACTGAAGGTGAACCAGGCTGGTGTCATCCCGGTCATCTTCGCCAGCTCGCTGCTGCAGCTGCCCGCGCTGCTGGCCCAGGTGTGGACCAACCCGACGTACCAGAACTTCTACCAGAAGTACCTTTTCCGGGGGAGCAACCCGGCGTACGTGGGCGCGTACTTCCTGCTGATCCTG
>DASRZB010000089.1:0-7335 GCA_035653855.1 Acidothermaceae bacterium
GGCCTAGCCGCTCTCGCCGACTTTGGTGCTGTGGGTGCAAGCGCCCGCGCCGAGGAGGATCTCGCCCGCTGGCTGATCGGGCAAGGCCGAACGCAAGAGGCGCAGCCGCACCTCGAGCATGCGCGCGCGGTCTATCAGGACATGGGTGCGATCGGGTGGCTTCGCGCGCTCGAGTCGCAGGCGTCGGTGACCCTCGCACCGTAGGGCCAGACGTACCCAGTTCTGCAAAAACGCCCCCGCACTGGCTCGCGTACTGATCAACTGTGTGTCGTCGCTGATGGGTGGGACCGACGACTGGGGATGAGCGCGCTGCAGGCGAAGTTGTGGCATGTCACTGTCACGGTTGGCGGTGACGCCATGGAGACCGCACTCGTCAGGGCCGCGCTCGAGCGGCTCTCGGGCGAGCAGCCGTTCCTCCTTTCCGGCCGGTACAGCAGCGACAAGGCCGAGGTCAGGTACTGGGAAGAGGCACCCGAGTGTGCCGATGCTGCTGCGCTCGCGTTGCGGCTGTGGGGCGAGCACCGGTCGACCGCGGGCTTGCCGCAATGGCACGTGCTCGGGATCGAGGTCGTCGACCGCGAGATCTTCCAGCGCCGTGGCGGCGATGCCGCTGTGTCGCTCGTCGCACCGGCCGGCGGCTGGCGGCCGTTCTAGTGAGATTCGGCATATCCTGAGGCCGTGGGCACTATCACTGGACCTGACACTGCTGCCGACGTGCTCGCGACTGCGCAGCGTGCGCGCATCGCCTCGACCAAGCTCGCCACCGCCCCGCGTGCGATGAAAGACGCCGCACTGCTCGCGATCGCCGCCGCGTTGGTGGCGCGGGTCGATGAGGTGCTTTCCGCCAACAAGGTGGACGTCGAGGCAGCGGCCGCATCGGGCGCAACAGCTTCGTACATCGACAGGCTGCGACTCGACGCGTCGCGGGTCGAGTCCATCGCGGCCGACGTCGTCAAGACCGCTGGGCTGCCGGATCCGGTGGGCGAGGTGCTGCGTGGCGGCGTCCTGGCGAACGGCCTCGAACTTCGTCAGATCCGCGTGCCGCTCGGCGTCGTCGGCATCATCTACGAGGGCCGGCCGAACGTCACGGTCGATGCGGCGGCGTTGTGTTTGAAGAGCGGCAATGCAGTGCTGTTACGCGGATCGTCGTCCGCGTTGTCGTCGAACCAAGCGCTGGTAGCGATCCTTCGCGATGCCGTCGCGTCCGTCGATCTGCCTGCTGATGCGATCCAACTCGTACCGGGCGCGGGGCACGAGGCAGCCAAGCATCTGATGCGTGCGCGAGGGTTCGTCGACGTGCTGATTCCGCGCGGTGGCGCGGACCTGATCCGCAGTGTCGTCGAGGAGTCGACCGTGCCGGTGATCGAGACGGGCGTTGGCAACTGCCACGTGTATATCGACGCCGATGCCGATCTCGACATGGCACTCACGATCTTGCTCAACGCCAAGACTTCCCGACCAAGCACGTGCAACACTGCCGAGACGTTCCTGGTGCACGCCGACGTTGCTGGCGCATTCCTGCCGCTGGCGCTCGCTGCTCTGAGTGAGGCCGGCGTGACAGTTCACGGTGACGAGGCCGTCGCTTTGCTGAGCTCTGCCGTCGTGCCCGCTACCGATGCCGATTGGGACACCGAGTACCTCTCACTCGACATCGCAGCAGCCGTCGTCCCGTCTATTGATGCAGCCATCGCACACATCAGGGAGCACGGCACGGCGCACAGCGAGGCGATCGTGACGCGATCGCAAGCTGCTGCTCGGACCTTCATCGCCGAAGTCGATGCTGCGGCCGTGCTCGTCAATGCGTCGACCCGATTCGTCGACGGTGGCGAGTTCGGATTCGGGGCCGAGATCGGCATCTCCACGCAGAAGCTGCACGCGCGAGGCCCGATGGGATTGCCCGAGCTCACGTCGACGAAGTACGTCGTGGTGGGCGACGGGCATCTCCGTTGAGCACACGCGAGCGAGTGTGCGCGAGACGTCGCGTGAGCTACGGCGGGTGAGCGCGGGAACGCCCGCCAGCGGCCCGCGGGTCGGGGTGATGGGCGGCACGTTCGATCCGATCCACCACGGCCACCTGGTCGCGGCGAGTGAGGTCGCGAGCAAGTTCGGCCTCGACGAGGTGATCTTCGTCCCGGCTGGCGCACCCTGGCAGAAGGCCGACCGGGCGGTGTCGCCGGCCGAGGATCGTTACCTGATGACCGTCATCGCGACCGCGTCGAATCCGAGGTTCTCCGTCAGCCGGATCGAGATCGACCGACCAGGCCCGACGTACACCAAGGACACCCTGATCCAGTTGCGCGACGAGCTGACGGCTTCGCGGGGAGCTGTCCCCGCGCTTTTCTTCATCACCGGTGCCGATGCGCTGGCTCAGATCTTGTCCTGGCAGAATGCAGAGGTGCTGCCTGATTTGGCCCATTTTGTCGGGGTAACCCGCCCTGGCCACTCGCTGGCGCAGCCGCACGAGTTGCCCGACGGTGCAGTCAGCCTGGTGGAGATTCCGGCGCTCGCAATTTCTTCTACCGAATGTCGCGAAAGAGTGAGGGGTAACCAGCCGATCTGGTACCTCGTGCCAGACGGAATCGTTCAGTACATCTCCAAGCGCGGCCTGTACCGGGTTAGCCGATGAGCGGCAAGCACGGTCGGCCCAAGCCGACGCGTCGTGCGCCCGAGCCCGTGGGCGTCGGCGCAGGCGGCCATGCGAGCCCGACGACCGAAGCCTTAGCGCCGGTCGCGGCGCCGGTCGCCGCTCCGCCCACGTTCGTGCCGCCCACGTTCGTGCCGCCCACATCTAGCCTGCCGGCCGCGCCGCTTCCGCCACCCCCGACGCCCCCACCGGTGATCCACAATCGGCCGCTGCCCGACCTCGATTGCGACAACCCCCTCGGGACCACCGAGCCTGTCGGGAGCGTCGAGTCTTTCTGGACGGTCGAGCCGTCCGAGAACGTTGAGCCGTCGCCCGAGCCCGAGCCCGCCCAGGCGGCTGCGCCCGAACCTGTATCGGTGCCGGCCGTCATGTCGCTCGGGAACGAGATCCTCCCGTCGTCGCCGTCGGGCAAGAGCCGTTCGGTGGGTGGCCTATTCGCTGATCGCCGACGCCTGCTGTTCGCCGTCCTCGCTGTTGTTGTTGTCGTTGGGCTTGTTGCTTGGCTGCTTTCGGGTGGATCGGGCAAGTCCAGCAAGAACGCGCCGGCGCCGGCAGCAGCCGGTCGCACCCAGAGCACGCTGCTGTTCGAGCTCAAGGGCAGCCTCGCGGTCGCCGTCGACAGTGCACTGCTCGCGCACGATCCGGCCAACCACGACGGCGCGGTCGTTCTCGTTCCGTCGAACGTGCAGACGCAGGTGCCGGGCTTCGGGTCGATGCCCTTCGGGCAAGCACTCAGCGTTGGAGATCCGAGTGCGCCGGTCGGTGCGTTGTCCGACCTCATCGGGGTGACCGTCGACGGATCGTGGACGCTGACTCAGACCGCACTCGCCGCGCTGGTCGACAAGATCGGCGGAGTCACTGTCGCGGTCGACAAGGACGTCACCACCACCGCGAACGGGACGACCTCGATCGTGGTGCCGGCCGGTACGCAGAAGCTGAACGGTGCCAACGCGGCGCTATTTGCGAGCTTCCAAGCCACGGGGGACACCGACCAGGCCGAGCTGACGAGATTCGACGCCGTACTGAAGCAGGTTCTCGCAGGCTTGCCGAAGACTCAGGCCAACTTGACCGCCATGGTGGCGAGCCTCGGTGCCGGTTCGAGCTCGTCGTTCGCGCCGGCGAGATTGGCCGCCTTCCTGCTCGGGCTTGCCGCCGACAACGCCGCCGGAACGATGACCGACCAGCAGTTGCCCGTTACCCCCCTCTCGACCGGCTCCGGCCAGGACGCCTACACCCTTGACACCGCGAAAACGGCAACGCTCGTTAGCACCGAACTCGCGGCATCGGTTCCAGCGAGCCGGAAGGCAACGGGCAACAGGGTGTACGTGCAGAACCAGGTCGGTACGCCCGGGCTAGGCGAGACGGCACGGACCAGGCTCGTGGCCGCTGGCTTCGTCTACGTCCAGGGCCAGAACACCGCGGACATGCCTAATGCCACCGCGCCCTCGGTCGTGGTGATCCTCGGGCCGACGTCGGCGCAGATCGACCAAGGGGACGCGATCGCCCGCTCGCTTGGCCTACCGATATCGGACGTCCGGGTCGCTAACGACGGATTTACCGTCGCCGATGTCCTCGTGAAACTCGGTGCCGACTACAAAGGGTGAGACGATTAATCGGTGACCGCCGCTCAGGGCGGCCAATCGACAGGAGTTCACCAACGCATGCGACTGTTTGACCCGATGCCTCGATGACCGCATCTCCCCGAGCTATCGAGCTCGCTGTCGCCGCCGCCGAGGCGGCCGCCGACAAGCTGGCCCACCACATACAAGCGTTTGACGTGAGTGATCGCCTCGCGATCACCGACATCTTCGTGCTCGCATCCGCGCCGAACGACCGGCAAGTGAAGTCGATCGTCGACGCCGTCGAGGACCGCCTGCGCGAGATGGGCGCCAAGCCCCCGCGTCGCGAAGGTCAGCACGAGGGCCGCTGGGTTTTGCTCGACTACTCCGACATCGTCGTGCACGTTCAGCACGCCGAGGAGCACACGTTCTACGCCCTGGAGAGGCTGTGGAAAGACTGTCCACAGGTCCCGCTGCCCGAGCACATCACGGCAGGACTCAACCAGCCGGACGCCGAGAGCTTCGACTCGCGTGGAGCAGCGGCCGCGGGTCACGGCTGAGTGGGCACTCGCACGGTGCTGGTCTGGCGTCATGGCCAGACCGCGTGGAATGCGCAACGCCGATTCCAGGGTCAGCTCGACATCGAGCTGGATGATCTAGGCCGGGCCCAGGCGGCTCGAGCTGCTTCGCTGCTCGCCGGCTTCTCGCCGTCCGCCATTGTCTCTTCGAATCTTGTTCGCGCGCGCGAGACCGCACAGGCGCTCGCCGATGTGACTGGGTTGCCCATCGCGACCGATCCGCGGTTGCGCGAGATCGACGTCGGTGTGTGGCAAGGACTCACGTTCGATGAGGTGGCCGACCGCTATCCGGTCGAGGCCGCGTCGTGGCGAGACGGCGGTGACGGACGGCGCGGTGGTGGCGAGAGTCTCGTCGAAGTGGGCGCTCGTGCAGTTGCGGCGGTCGACGACGCACTGGTTTCTCTTGTGGACGGCGCAACGCTGGTCGTCGTCACGCACGGTGCTGCGGGTCGCGCGATCGTGGCGTCGATGATCGGGCTGCCCACGCCGTTCTGGCGGTCGCTCGGGTCGCTGGCGAACTGCTGCTGGTCGCTTATCGGGGAGGCGCCGTCGGGGTGGCGACTGTTCGACCACAACGCGGGCTCGTTACCGGAGGTCGTCGTCGGGGACGACCGATGATCTCGGCGGCCGGAGGTCGTCGGTTGGGCGTCCGCTAGACTTCCCGACGCCCGCAAGGGCACTTGGGGCTTTAGCTCAGCTGGTAGAGCACTTGCCTGGCAGGCAAGGGGTCAGGGGTTCGAGTCCCCTAAGCTACACTCACGAAACCGCAGGTCAACGGCGGCGACGAAGTCCTACGTCGTGCTGAGCCGAGCCCGGTCATGGGCGAGCGCGGTTCGCCTCGCGGCCATTAAGACACGCGTCCTCGAGAAGACAACCAAACGCGGCCGGTAAGCGTTACGCACGTGCGATGACCACTCGCTGGCAGAAGACCAACACACTTTGCGCGCTTGTCCTCGCGCTGGCGGTGGCGGCCTGCCACGCGTCGACGCAGACGCAGCGAGGGTCCGCGTCGCCGACCGTGCGCAGCTTGCCTTCCACATCGCCGGATCCCGCCCCGAGCTCACGTGCCGCCACGGTCCCCGCTTCGCCGTCGCCAACGGTGGTGCCTGCTACGAGCGCGGCATCCCTGATGAGCCCGCCGGCAGCACCAGCAATCACGCCCACGGCGGTTTCGGCGTCGACCCTCCTCGCGGGGAATGCCGGCAGAGACCTTGTCCGGCTGCCGACCAGCCAACGCGTCGTCGCGTTGACGTTCGACGCTGGCGCGAACGCTGACGCGATCCCAGAGATTCTCGACACGTTGCAGTCCGAGAAGGTGCCCGGAACATTCTTTCTGACAGGTGCCTGGGTCAAAGCCTTTCCCGCGCAAGCACGTCAGCTGGGCGCGCTGTACGCGGTCGGCAACCACAGCTCGACACACCCGTATTTCACGCAGCTATCTGATGCCGCTGTTCGTGCGCAACTCACTGAGGCTCAGACAGCGATCACGGCTGCGACTGGGCGTGACCCGCAGCCGCTGTTCCGATTCCCGTTCGGCGATCGCGACATGCGCACGAGGGAGGCGGTGAATAGCCTTGGGTACATCTCGATCCTCTGGACCGTCGACACTTTGGGCTGGAAGGGCACTTCGGGTGGCCAAACCGCCAAATCGGTGGTGCGTCGAGTCCTGGCCAAACTCCAGCCCGGCGAAATTGTGCTGATGCATGTGGGGTCGAACCCGGTCGACCATTCGACGCTCGACGGAGATTCGCTGAGAACAGTCATAGACCAGATCAAGGCTGCCGGCTACGGGTTCGTTACGGTCACCCAGGGGCTCCACCTGCCTTAGGTCGGGCAGCGCAACAATTCGGGAAAGGTTCCTTCGTCGACCACAATGCCTGGGCAATCGAACCTCCCATCGTGCGGCGCAGTATCGGTCGCGACTTGCCGCGCACGACGCTGTGGTTGCGAACACCGTCGGGAGGAGCGAGGCCGGGTAGGACGGCGAATCGAAGTCCTTCGACGAGTGGTGTACCACGGTCGTTTCCGGTGCTCCGGCGTCACCGGCTGGCACAGATGAACTACTTGTCATCGAGGTTCACAACAAGGCCGCCGCGCTCAACGGCCGGACGCACCGCGCGCGCTCAGCGTCAGTAACGGCCATCGGGTCGCAATCACTGTTCCCAACCTGACGGCGCGGGTCGAGGGCGAAGTGCACGTTGTCGAAGACGATGTCGATGACGTGCGACACCCCATTGCCGAGGTGGCACGTGCTCGAGGGGACGGCGGGGCGGCGGCCGCGCCAGTCGGACCGGCAATGGCGGCCAGGCCACCACCGCCGAGTATCAGCGTCAAGGCCAGGAGAGTGCCCCGGATGGTCTTCCACGGGGCGAAGCGTCGGGATGCGGTCACGGTCGACCTCCTTGGTTCGACGACAGAAGGTCTCTTCAACGGACGACGCTAGATACCTAAGGCTTTCTTACGGGAACCGCCAGGTGAACTCATCACTAAATCCAGCAAAAGCCCTATAAGCGGCGTATGGGTTACGCGTCCCTGTCGGCGGTCGGGGGTACAA
>DASRZB010000090.1:0-6515 GCA_035653855.1 Acidothermaceae bacterium
AGGCGTACCGGTCGCCGCCGGCGCGGCGACACCGACGGCATCCACATCGGGAGGCTCAGGGTGAGTGCGGCCATGGTGCATTTCGCGGCCGGGCTACTTCCTGGTGCATTGACCCCGGATCCGCTCGCTATCCACTCACCGAGCATCGAGTACAGGGCACTCGCGCCAATGCTGATCGTCTTCGGTGCGGCCACGGTCGGCGTCCTCTTCGAGGCGTTCCTGCCGCGGCGGTCACGGGCGTTCGCCCAGACCACGCTGGCCCTGGCGGGGTTGGTGGCGGCGTTTGTGGCTGTCGTGCTGAACGCGAGCATGCGCAAGATCGTGGTCGAAGGCGCGGTAGCGATCGATGGGCCCGCGTTGTTCATCCAGGGCACGATTCTCGCGGTCTCGATCGGTGGCCTGCTGCTGATCGCCGATCGCTCCTTTGACGATGACGGCGACTTCGTAGCTCAAGCGGCCGATGTTCCGGGCTCGGCCGAGGAGCGAGCCAGCATGCGCGCCGGGTTCACCCACACGGAAGTCTTCCCGCTCGCGATGTTCGCGGTGGCCGGCATGTTGCTGTTCTCGTCAGCTGACGATCTCATCACGATGTTCGTCGCGCTCGAGGTGCTGTCGTTGCCGCTTTATCTGCTCGTCGGCATGGCACGCCGGCGCCGGCTGCTTTCGCAGGAGGCCGCCGTCAAGTATTTCTTGCTCGGCGCGTTCTCGTCGGCGTTTTTTGTCTACGGCCTGGCGATGGTCTACGGCTTCGCCGACACGGTGCAGTTCTCCGGCATCGCCGACGCGCTCACCTCCTCGAGCAGGGGCGACTCCCTGATCCTGGTGGGTGTCGCGCTCATCGGAATTGCCTTGCTGTTCAAGCTTTCCGGTGCGCCTTTCCACTGGTGGACCCCTGACGTCTACCAAGGTGCGCCGACGTCGGTCACTGCCTTCATGGCGGCGGGTACAAAGATCGCCGCGTTCGGCGCGCTGCTGCGGGTCTTCTTCGTCGCGTTCGGCGGGCTGAGCTGGGACTGGCGCCCAGTCATGTGGGCCATCGCGATCATTACGATGTCGGTCGGAGCGATCGTTGGTGTTACCCAGACCGATGTGAAACGCCTGCTCGCGTACTCGTCCATCGCCCACGCGGGCTTCATCCTTACCGCGGTCGCCGCGTTGGCCCCCGCCAGTGCACGCGACAGCCTGTCAGGAGTGGAGTTCTACCTCGTCGCGTACGGCTTCATGACCATCGGATCGTTCGCCATCGTGATGCTCGTCCGGGACGGTGACGGCGAGGCGAACCACCTGTCGCGATGGGTCGGTCTTGGCCGCAGGTCACCTCTGGTCGCCGGCATCTTTGCGTTCTTCTTGTTGGCGCTCGCCGGGTTGCCCGGTACCAGTGGCCTGTGGGCAAAGGTGGCCGTGTTCAAGGCTGCGGGCGAGGGTGGCGCGTGGCCGCTGGTGGTCGTCGGGGTCGTGGCAAGTGCCATCACCGCCTACTACTACGTCCGCATCATCGTGCTGATGTTCTTCCAGGAGCCCCTCCCTGACGGCCCGACGGTGGTCCTGCCGCAGTTCTTCACCTCGACTGCCATCGGGCTCGGGCTTGCGGTTACCGTGGTGCTTGGCGTGGTTCCGCAGCCACTGCTCAACCTCGCCGGCAAGGCTGGGCTTTTTCTCAAGTAGGTAGGGGAGGTCTTCGGCGTGAGCAGCGAAGGCCCGCTCGGTCTCGTCGTCCCTGATCCCGCCCTGGAGGCGGAGATCAGGGTCAGTATCGACGCGGTGGAGGCGCTGTTGCGCGACGCCGTCAAAAGCGACTACCCGTTCGTCACCGAAACGTCGAGGCACCTTGTCGTTGCCGGCGGCAAGCGGTTCAGGCCGCTGCTGGTCTTGCTCGCTGCGCAGTTCGGCGATCCCGCGGCACCCGGCGTCCTGCCGGCCGCGGTCGTCGTTGAACTGACCCACCTCGCGACGCTGTACCACGACGACGTGATGGACGAAGCCCTAGTCCGGCGAGGCACGATCAGCGCGAACGCCCGGTGGTCGAACACCATCGCGATCCTTACCGGCGACTTCCTGTTCTCCCGTGCCTCCGATCTGCTCGCCGACCTTGGTCCCGAGGCTGTTCGCATCCAGGCCCGCACGTTCGAGCGACTCGTGCAAGGTCAGATCCGCGAGACCACTGGCCCGCACGACGGAGCCGATCCGCTCGATTACTACCTCCAGGTCGTCGCCGACAAGACAGGCTCGCTGATCGCGACGTCGGCTCGTTTTGGCGCGATGTTCTCCGCCGCTCCTGAGTCGGTGGTCGAGGTGATGATCCGCTTTGGTGAGCGGATTGGCGTCGCCTTCCAGCTTTCCGACGACCTGCTTGACGTGACGAGTGACGCGACCGGATTCGGCAAGACACCGGGCACCGACTTGCGCGAAGGCGTTGTCACGTTGCCGGTGTTGCATGCGCGACGGTCGATCGATCCCGCGGATGCCCGCCTGCTCGAACTGCTCGATGGCGATCTCACCGATGCGGGTCGCCACCGCGAGACGTTGGGCCTACTTCGTTCGCACCCCGCAATCCAGGCCGCCCGCGCCGACCTCGACAGATGGGCAAGCGACGCCCGGTCGACGCTGGTGCCACTTCCCGATGGCCCGGCCAAGCGCGCCCTTGAGGCAATGTGCGATTTCGTGGTGGCCCGGACCCGCTAGGCGACTGCCGGCCAAGTCGCCCGTCGTCCGCCGCCTTGGGTTGAAATCTTCCCGACGCGCCCCAAGGATGACAACGCTTACAAACGGACTATCGTTCCGGTGCACAACCCCCGTCGAGGAGAGGATCACCCGGGTGGTCACTGACGGAGCTGCGCTGCTCGGCATCACGATCCGCGACGTCGCCCGCGAGGCAGGGGTGTCGACCGCGACCGTGTCGCGAGCGCTGCGAGGCCTGCCAAACGTCGATCCGGTCACGCGTGAACACGTCCGGCGGGTCGCCGATCGGCTCGACTACGTCATCTCCCCGGCCGCATCTCGGCTGGCAAGCGGCCGGGCAGGCAGCATCGCGGTCATCACGCCGTTCCTCGGCCGGTGGTACTTCTCCAAGGTGCTGAGCGGGGTCGAGCGGGTGTTGCAGCGCTCCGACCTCGACCTGCTGCTGTACAGCACCGGCGATCCGAGCGAGGAGCATCGGGTGCCCCCGCATCGCCGGCTGCGCCGCCGAGTCGATGGTGTGCTGGTGATCGGCTTGCCCGCCGACAGCCCTGATCTGCAGGAGCTCTTCGAGTTGGATCTGCCGGTGACGCTCATCGGCGCGCACAGTGTCGGTGTGTCCAGCGTGTCGATCGACGACGTCGAAGGCGGCCGGATGGCTAGCCAGCACCTGATCAACCTCGGGCACGAGCGCATCGGGCTGATTTCCGGCCGGCCGTTGCCGACGCCGTTCTTCCCCGAGAACGACCGGCTGGCGGGCTACCGGCAGGCGCTCGAGGCCTCCGGGCTGAGCGTCGAGGGGTCGTTGCAAGTGCCCGGGTACTTCACGATCGAGGGTGGCGAGTACGCGATGACCGCCCAGCTAGCCCAGCGGACGCCGCCGACGGCCGTCTTCGCGATGTCGGACGAGATGGCTTTCGGGGCGCTGCGGGCGCTGCGTCGCCACGGCATCCGCCCAGGTCACGACATCGCGATCGTCGGCTTCGACGGGCATGAGATGTGCGACATGTTGGACCTCACGACCGTCACGCAGCCCGCGGAGGAGTTGGGCTCTGCCGCGGCGCGCTGCCTGCTTGACCTGCTCGACGATCCAGCCCGCGAGCCCGAGGTCCTGCGCTTGCCGACCCAGCTGTGCGTGCGCGGCTCGACAACGCTGCACCGAACGGTCGCCTAGGGCGCCGCTCTTGCGCGAAATGTTGTCATTTCGAGACGATTCGTCATGGATGTGGCGATCATCGCCGAGTAGGTTGGGGTCACTGCTCGATACGGGTCCGGCAGTATTTTTGGACTGCACCCGTACTCGTTTGGCAGTGGTCGGCACGGGCTCGGGAATGCGCTTTGGCGCTCAATCGTGGGAACGATGCCAAACCGTAACCGTATACATCGCCTTTTGTGCCCGTCACGCCTTGATCTCGCTGGCCAGGAGGGCCACGATGTCACCGTTTGCAGCCGCGCGGGTTTTCTCCCGCGGGGCCCCTGTCGCAAGAGGAGAAACCATGAGTTTCAGCTTGCCAACCGGCAGGCGCCGTCGCCTTCTGGTCGTTGTCGCTCCGACGGTCGCCGCGGCACTGCTGCTCGCTGCCTGTTCGAGTAGCAAGAAGGCTGCCACCGCGCCATCCAGCAGCGCCGCAGCGTCCGCAGCCACGACGTCGGCGGCGGCCCCGCCTGCATCGGCGTCCGCTGCTAGCTCCGCAGCCACCGGCAGCGGAGCAGCGCCTGCGCCTCAGGCCAAGACCTGCGCCGACTACGCGCAGTACACCAGTGCCGCCACCAAGGGCAAGACGGTGACGATGTTCGGCTCGATCCTGCCGCCGGAGTCCGACTCGCTCAACAAGTCGTGGGCGCAGTTCGAGAGCTGCACCGGTATCAAGATCGCTTACGAAGGCTCCAACAGCTTCGAGTCGCAGCTGCCCGTGCGTGTTCAGGGTGGTACTGCACCTGACCTGGCGATCATCCCGCAGCCTGGTCTGTTGCAGCAGATGGTCGCGCTCGGTGCCGTCAAGGCTCCGCCGGCTGGCGTCGTTGCGAACGAAGACAAGTACTGGAACGCAGCCTGGAAGTCGTATGGCTCGGTCAACGGCACCTTCTACGCTGCACCCCAGAGCGCGAACATGAAGTCGCTCGTGTGGTACTCGCCGTCGGCGATGTCCAAGGCGGGCTACACGATCCCGACGACGTGGGACCAGCTCGCAGCGCTGTCTGACAAGATCGCGGCCACCGGCACCAAGCCGTGGTGCGGTGGCATCGGATCAGGGACCGCGACCGGCTGGCCGGCCACCGACTGGCTCGAGGAGACCGTGCTGAGCTCGCAAGGCGGCCAGGTCTACGACGACTGGGTGAGCCACAAGATCAAGTTCTCCGACCCGCAGATTCAGGCAGCGATGACAGACGTCGCGAACTGGATGCTGAACCCGAAGTGGGTCAACGGCGGATACGGCGACGTGAAGACGATTGCGACGACGACCTTCCAGGACGCCGGCAAGCCGATCCTCACTGGTCAGTGCTGGTTCTTGCAGCAGGCATCGTTCTACGAGGCACAATGGCCGAAGGGCACCACGGTCTCTCCGACCGGTCAGGTGTGGGCCTTCTACCTGCCGCCGCGTAGTACGAGCATTCCGACCCCGGTCGAAGGTGGCGGCGAGTTCACCGCGGCGTTCTCCTCCGACCCGGCAACCCAGGCAGTGCAGACGTACCTGTCTTCACCGCAGTGGGCCGACAGCCGGATCCAGGTTGCACCAGGCTGGGTTTCCGCGAACAGCGGAGTCGACCAGAGCCTCTACAGCGACGGCATCGACAAGTTGTCGGCGCAGTACCTCACCAACACGAAGGCGACCTTCCGGTTCGATGCGTCTGACCTGATGCCGTCCGCCGTTGGTTCGGGCGCTGAGTGGACGCAGATGACCGCATGGTTCGGCTCGGGAGCATCACAGGTGTCGGTGGCGAAGGCCATCGACGCCGCGTGGCCAGCCTCGTAGCGCCGCTCGAGAGATTGTCCCGCTGAGACGGGGACGCCGTGGCCCGGAAGGAGTAACCTCCGGGCCACGGCTTTCTCCGAAGCCCATGCATCAGGTGTTTCACCACGACCCGGCATATGGATGGGAGTGAGAGTGTCGGCATCACATGCGCTAATTTCCGCATCGGTTACGGCATCGACCGTTTCGGATTCCGTAAGTAAGCTCAGCCAGGTCGTCGCGGCCGTTGTCGTCTTCTTTGCCGCGCTCCTGCTCATCTTTTTCCTTGCGGGTCGTGCGACCGGTCGGTTCCAGCGTCCACTGACCATCGCGATCTTCGTGGGCCCAGCCGTTGTCCTCTTGATCATCGGTCTCGTCATCCCGTCATTCCGAACTTTCTATCTGAGTCTGCATGGCGCCTCGTTTGCGCATGCTCCGTACGTGGGGTTTAAGAACTACGGATTCGCGTTCACCGATCCGGCAACGCAAAGCGTCTTGCTCAACACGCTCCTTTGGCTGATTGTCGCGCCGCTCGCCGCAACCGGTATCGGATTGACGATCGCGATCGTGGTCGACCGGATGAAGCACCAGTCGCTGGTGAAATCACTGATCTTCATGCCGATGGCGATTTCGTTCGTCGGCGCCAGCATCATCTGGAAGTTCGTCTACGACTACAAGCAGTCCTCGCAACCCCAGGACGGTCTGCTCAGCCAGGTCGTGATCCTGCTTGGTTGGAAACATCCGCCGAATTGGCTGCTGACGCATCCGCTGAACAACTTCCTGCTGATGGTCATCCTTGTCTGGATCGAGGTCGGCTTCGCGATGGTCGTCCTTTCGGCGGCGATCAAGGCCGTTCCTGACGAGATCATCGAGGCGGCGCGGGTCGAT
>DASRZB010000091.1:0-2220 GCA_035653855.1 Acidothermaceae bacterium
CACGTTCGCGGTCAACTCGATCCGTGCGTGGTGGCAGCATCTCGGCGCAGAGCGCTACCCCGACGCGACGTGCCTGACGATCACCGCCGACGGCGGCGGCAGCAACTCCAGCCGCACGCGCCTGTGGAAGACCGAGCTGCAGCGCCTCGCCGACGAGCTCGGCCTATCGATCCGTGTCTGCCATTTCCCGCCCGGGACCAGCAAGTGGAACAAAATCGAACACAGGATGTTCTCGTTCGTGAGCCTGAACTGGCGCGGCAAGCCGCTCGAGAGCCTGCAGGTCATCATCGACCTGATCAGCGCGACCGCGACCAGCACCGGATTGAAAGTCTACGCGCGCCTCGATCCCAACGAGTACGTCAAAGGCATCAAAGTCACCGATGCTGAACTCGCGGCCATAAACATCGTCCGCGACGAGTTCCACCCGGACTGGAACTACGAGATCAAACCCACACAAATAACCGCACTAATTACTTCGTGAGGCCTAATGGCTTGCGGGACGCGATCGACAAGATGTTGTCTATGCGGCGGCGGGCTTGAGTGAGATGCCGAGGTCGTTGAACAGGGTCTGTAGGTCGAGGCGGATGGTTTCGTAGTCGCGGTCGATCTGGGTCCAGTTCTTGGGTGGCCGGCCGCGTCGTGGTGTGCGGATTCCGCTGATGAGGGGGGCGATGACCTTGTCGCGGACGGTGAGCAGCGCGGTGATGAGGCGCGCGGCATCGCCGGGCACGTGGTAGCGGCGGCTGCGACCGGGTTTGATGACGAGCTGTTTGCCGCGCAGCTTGCGCAGGTCGTAGGCGCCCTGGCGGGTGGTGTAGCCGTCGAGGGTCTGTCCGGTCATTGCTTGTACCTTGGCGGTGAACTGGGCGACGGTGAACCCTGCCGGGGCGACCGCCAACGCGAGCGCTGCGGCGAGGGCGGCGCGGACCCGGGGTATGTTCGTGTCGATGCCGCCGATCCGGGTTCCGGCGACCTGGGAGGGTGCGGGCAGCTGGTCGAGGATGGCGTCGGGCAGGAAGCCGACGTCGACGCAGTCGAGCATGCTGGTGAACCGGTCGACCATCGCGGCCAGCCGGGTGGTGATCTGGCCGAACCGCTCCAGCGTCCGGCCGCAGCCGAGCTGCTTGGTGTTGTGCGCGATCGCTTCGAAGCGCAGGACGCGTTCGCCTTTGGTGTAGCCCTTCAGCGTCAACAGTCCGAAGCGGACTTTGAAGATGGTCAGGTTCCACTGAGGTTTCTCGATCACGACTGCCTGCCTGGGCGATAGCTCGAAGCCGGGTTTGCGGTGCGGACGGCCTTTGCTGCCGAACAGCGTGCGCACCTTCGGGATGTCGAGCCGGGATCGGGTGCGGTCGACCACCGTGTTGAACAATCGATCCATCACCGCGCCGGAGGAGAACAGCAGGTTGCGGCTGTACTCGACCTGGTAGATCGAGTAGTTGTAGACGAAGCGGCTTTGTTGCTGCTCGTCGAGGTTGAGCCCGAAGCACAGGCACGCGGTGTAGATCCACCGGTCGATGACCTGGCTCAGGCGCCCTATCGTCCCGGGTTGGGACAAGGTGTCTGCGATCTGAGCCAGGCGCTCGGGCTCGCTGACCCGAGTGAAGCAGTTGCCCTCCTTCGCGAAGCCGAGGCCGGCTTTCCGTGCGGCGCAGGCGACGTACTCGTGGCCGTTGAGGATCACCTGAGCGCCGAACGGCGGGTGGCCGCTGATCTTGATCGTCACGTGCCCCCACGTGGGATCCATGATGTGGAACGAGTAGTGGTTGACGAATTGCCTCGTCTTCTCCAGGTGGTGGATCACTCCCGCCCCGGACCGGCTGACCTTCCACACCGTTGCCGGCGCCCGAGCCACAAGGATCAGGAACACGCCCGTGCGGACCGGGTGCTCGGCCAGGTACCCCTCGGCGATCTGATGCTTGCGGTCCTCGGCCTTGCAGTCGATCACTGGGATCCCGTGCGTCTGCGCTGACGCGCGGACCCGGCGGGCGAAACGGCCGGCGAGGCGCATCAGGTGCGCATTGTCCAGTTGCTCATCGCTGTCGCCGTGCCAGCGCCGCCACCACACCCGGAACCCGCCCGGGCTGTGAGCCAGCGAGAAGTAGGCGTTGACCACGACCCGGTCGACACAGTCATACGAGCCGGTCAACAAGTCGCCATAGCGGGCAGAGAACTCGTCAGGCACCCCGCCACGCTACGCCCACGACCATCACGGCCAAA
>DASRZB010000092.1:0-4790 GCA_035653855.1 Acidothermaceae bacterium
CACCACCGTGGAACGATTTTGCAAGTGCCGGCAGGACCACTTGGAATTCGTAGGCGAGACATCCGACGAGCGCCATCATGACGAGCGGGACGCCGATCGCGACGGTCTTGGCCGAGTACCTGAGGCCTTCGCGTAGCTGGCCTTTCGACCGGTGGGTCGGCGGTGTCGGTCGTAGCGCCGTCACGTCCATCGATGCGAGCGAGTACACCACCGCGATGAAGCTGGCGGCGTTGAGCAGGAAGCAGAATCCGATGCCGCCCGCCGCGATGACGATGCCCGCAATCGCCGCGCCGACTGCACGAGCCGCGTTCACCATGGTGGAGTTCAGGCTGACCGCGTTACGCAGGTCCTTCGCGCCGACCATCTCCAGCACGAACGACTGCCGCGCCGGATTCTCAAAGCAGTTGTTCAAGCCGAGCATGAACGCGAGGGCGAACACTTCCCACACGTGAACGTGATTGGTGACGACCAGCAGTCCGAGCACCAGCGCGAGGACGCCCATCATCGACTGCAGCACCATCATCAGCTTGCGCTTGTCGATCCGATCGGCCACCACCCCGCCGTACGGTCCGAGCACCAGGACCGGCAGGGTCTGCAACGCCACCGCCCAGCCGACGTCCGTTGCGGATCCGGTGAGCTTGAAGATCAGCCAGGACTGCGCCACCGACTGCATCCAGGTGCCGGACAGTGAGATCGCCTGGCCGGTGAAGTAGCGGCGGAAGTTAGGGATGGCGAGTGCCGCGAAAGTTTGCTTGCTCAGAGCGATTCGTCTGGCAGTGAAGGCCGCGCTCATCGGGCGGCCAGGGCTTCGAGTGCGGGCAGCGCAGCGAGTAGCTGCGCGGCCTGAAGGTCCGGCATCTTTTCTAGTCGCGCGGCGATGGCCTTACCGCGCTGGTCTTGCACGCGCTCGTGCAGCTTGCGACCGGCGGCAGTTGTCTGGACGACTACCGCTCGCCCGTCGTCTGGGTCTGCGATCCGTTCGATGAGGCCGCCGTCGCTGAGCTTGCCGACGATGCGCGACAACATCGTCGGGTTGATGCCCTCGAGTTCGGCCAGCTCGCCGATCCCGATGGGGCCGCGACGGGCGACCGTGCCGAGCACCGAGAGCTGGCTCGGACTGAAGCCGATGTCGGCCACCGACGCGTTGAGCTGGCGGGAGAGGCGGCCGATCGCGGCACGCAGCCGGCCAACGTCGTCCGCGTCGATGTGAGTCATGAGATCCCTGCCTAGATAGTTGCCTATCGGCAAGCATACACCTGTGTTGAGACAGGACGGAGGCGAGGGTGCAGGTAAGTTCTCCGACTGGAGGGCTCGCCTAGAGGCCGATGGCGGCGGTCTTGAAAACCGCTATGAGTGCAAGCTCATCAAGGGTTCGAATCCCTTGCCCTCCGCGTTGCGCGTGTCCTGCGTGCGGCCTTCGCGGCGATGACCGGCACGCTTCGGGCCCGTGCGGGAACGTGCGACGGCGTCCCGTTCGCTCGCATTGACACCCCAGGCGCAGTGTTCGGCGAGATGTCGGTGGTCCTCGACAGGGTCGCGACAGCGACGGTACGAGCGGGATCGGACGTCGAGGTGTACGCAATAGCGGAGCCGCTCGACTTCCTTCGCGACCAGCCAGGCGCGGCGCTGGCGGTCTTGCGGTTGACCGCCGCCAGGCTCGACGGTCTCACGCAGTACCTCGTTGACGTCAAGTCGCAGTACGCCGACCGCGACGACCACCTCGGCATGGTCGATGGGATTTTGGATGCGCTCGGTCAATCGCTGTGGCCGCAAGTTGGGCCGCGACGGCATCGCGCGTCGCCGGACCGTCCCACCATGGGCACACGGTGAAGCGGATTCCGTCGAGGTCGACTGAGGCGCCGTCGCACAGCAGCGTGTCCTGGCGCAGGTCTCGTAACCAGCCAGCCACCTGTTCGCCGAGGTCGCCTGGTCCGTCGAGGTCGTGGTTGCCCGAGGCGGCGAGGACTGTGGCTCGCTTGGCCAGCGTCATGAGATATCGCTCCAGGACGACGACCTGCACACCGAACGGCACCGCGCTCACGGCGTCTGCCAGATCGCCAGCCAGCGCCACGACGTCGACATCTTCTGAAGCTCGGACTAACCAGTCGTAATGCGGCAATCGGTAATGCAGATCCGAGGCCACCAAAATGCGCACGCGCGGATCTTGGTTATCCGATATTGCAGGCACGTTACGAAATGAAGACAGAACGACGCGAGCACATATTTCAAACCCGGACCCTCTGTGAATAGAGCGATCTCGCCCGTACCATGTGCGCGCGGACTCTAAGTGGGGTGGGACCTGCTGGCTTGGTGTCGCGCATACATCCCGAGGGGGGAACGCGATGCACCGCGTTATGTGCCCGATTGTGATCGGGCTTGCCACTGTCACGTTTATCGCCACCACCGCGGGCGGCGCCTACGCGGTTGCCGCACCTGTTGCCACGGCTTCGTGCCCGGCGATTCTTGCTCCTAAAGGCATGAACGACCTGCCGGCCAACGACGACTGCCCGGCGCCGGGCGCCCGCACCACCCAGGTCCGAACACTGGTCACGCCGCACGCCGCATCGACGCCGATCAGCATGACGCCGCTGCCCTTCGACCGCACGAATGGCGATCTGCTCGCGATCACCAAGATCGACGGCACCAACGATCTCGCCATCGGCGGGAACTTCAGTCTGGTTTATACCCCGGACGGCGTTTCGCACGCCGCGACAAATTTCGCCGTCATCAACGAAACGACCGGTGCGGTCGTGTATGGCGGGAGCGCGGGCGGCGGTACCGACAAGTACGTGCGCTCGATTGGCAGCCTGAACGGCGTGATCTACGTGGGCGGCGACTTCACGTCCTGGGCCGGAGTGTCTCGATCGCACGCGGTCGGTCTGGCCCCCACTGGCAACCCCGCGTCGCCGTACGCCGTGACTTCGTGGAATCCGGCGCCCAGCGTCAAGGTGCGCGGGCTCGCGGTCGACAGCAGCGCCGTCTACCTCGGTGTCGGCAGCTCAGTACGTGCAGTGAACCCGACAACGGGGGCGACGATCTGGTCGAAGGCCACCTCGGGCGGCAGCGTTGCCAGCGTCTTCAAAGACCAGGGCTATCTCTTCGTCGGTGGCCTGTTCAACAACTACAACGGAGTGGCACACCCGAGCCTCGTCAAAGTCAATCCGAGCGACGGTTCGCTCATTACGGCCTTCGATGCTCATATGCGCCCGAACACCGGGCAGGGCCAGTACGGCGCTTATGACGGCGAGGAGGTTATCGCCATGGCGCCGGGGCCCAACGCTGGCGAGTTCTTGGCAGGTGTCGGCGGCCACGCGCCCACAGGCTTGTCGTCCAACGAAGCCTTCCTGCTGGACATCAACACCGGCGCCCGGCTGATGCACTACTCGACGCTCGGCGACTGCCAAGCGATCGGCGCGGTCGGAAACACCACCGTCGCGGGTTACCACAACAACACCGCGAGCGCGAGCAACCCGCTGTCGGCGAACTACTTCGGCATTCAACTCGAGAACACAACAACCGGTACACCGACTACCTGGGATCCGCGCGTGAACGGCAATCAAGGCAATGCGGACGGCGGGAACAACGGGGTCCAGGCGATGTACGTCGACCAAGACACGCAAACGCTCTACCTCGGGGGCGCCTTCGTGCATTGGAACGGCATCACGGGGCTCACCCATCAGTCGTTGATTGCGTTCTCGTTCGCGTCGGGAAATCCGACGGTTCCTGGTGCGCCGTCTGGTGTGTCGGCGAGCGCGGGCGATGCCGCGGCGACCGTGTCGTGGACTGCACCGTCCAATGGTGGGAGTCCGATCACTGGTTACACGGTGACGTCGAGTCCGGATGGGAAGACGGGGAGTACGTCTGGTGCGACGTCGGTGACGGTGGGCGGGTTGACCAATGGCACGGCTTACACGTTTACCGTGGTGGCCACCAACGGGGTGGGTCCGTCGGCGCCGTCGGCGCCGTCGAACTCGGTGACCCCGACGGCTACGACGACGACGGGGCAGTCGAACTCGGCTGAGGGTGGGACCGCCGGTGTTGCGTTGACGACGTCGAACTCGGGCGGCGCTTCCGGAAACGCGTTTACGGTCGTGTACAAGGCCAGTGGGGCCGCTTTGGTGTTTGCGAGCGCGGCTGCGGCGCATGGGTCGTTGGGGTATGCGTTGACGGGTTCCTCGGGTGGGACCTTTATGGGCTGGAATGGCTACAGCGCGACGTCGATGGCGATCCGGTTCTACTACAACCCCGGGCCGGCGTCGCCGAACTCGGTGATCCGGCTCGCGGACATCCGTAACGCATCGGGGACTGCTGCTCGGGTTGAGTTGTCGGCGTCCAACCAGCTCTTCATTCAAAACGCTGCTGGGCAGACGCTGACCACTTTCCCGCACGCGCTGCAAGCCGATACCTGGTACCGGATCGAGCTGACGATCTCGATATCAAGCTCCGCGGCGACGATCGACGCCGCCTACTACCCGGGCGATGCGACCACACCGGTCGATCCGGCGTATTCAACCACTACCGGCAACACCGGGACGGCGAACATCACCCAGGTCTCGATCGGCTCGGCAGCCAGTGCGACCTGGACCGGCACCAGCTATTTCGACGATCTGGCTGCTCAGGCCGGGGCGACCGCCTTCATCGGATCGGTGACGCCGGTTGCGGTGACGGTTCCTGGTGCGCCGTCTGGTGTGTCGGCGAGCGCGGGCGATGCCGCGGCGAGTGTGTCGTGGACGGCGCCGGCTGATGGTGGGAGTCCGATCACTGCTTACACGGTGACGTCGAATCCGGAT
>DASRZB010000093.1:0-13167 GCA_035653855.1 Acidothermaceae bacterium
ACCAGCCGCGCCCCCTTCTCGCGCAGCGTGTCGTACGCGTTGAGCAGCGTCGTGACCCCGCCGATGCCGGACGCGAACACGACACCGAGCCGGGGCTTCTCGACGTCCGGCCGGCCGGCCTGCGCCCACGCCTCGCGCGCCGCGATGATGGCGAACTGCTGCGAGCGGTCGAGGGTGCGTGCCTCGACGCGGTCGAGAACGTCGAGCGGTTCGACCTCGACGCGGGCTGCGATGCGGACCGGGAGTTCAGCCGCCCATTCCTCGGTAAGAACCCCGACCCCGGACTTGCCGGCCAACAGCGCCGCCCACGTGCTGGCGACGTCGCCGCCGATCGGCGTGGTCGCACCGAGACCGGTGACGACGACGCGGTTGCGCTGGGTTGTGGCGTTCACGGGTACCGCATCTCCTCGGGTGTTATGTCATGACTACTAGCGGCGCCGCGGGTCTCCGATGAGGGAGCTGCTCGCCGTCCGCTTCTACTGAGACTGCTCAGGCTGTGACGCCGGCCTTCTCGATGTAGGTGACCGCGTCGCCGACCGTCTTCAGGTTCTTGACGTCGTCGTCTGGGATCCGAACGCCGAACTTCTCCTCGGCGGCGACCACGACTTCGACCATCGACAGCGAGTCGACGTCGAGGTCGTCGGTGAAGCTCTTCTCCATCTGGACGTCGGCAGCCGGGATGCCAGCAACCTCGTTCACGATCTCGGCGAGACCGGCGAGGATCTCCTGCTGGGACAGGGCCATGTTGGTGCTCCTTTGTTGAGGTGGACGTAGTGCTGGGGTGGGATCAATCGATACGCGACCGCCGAAGTTAGGGGACCTCGACGACCTGCGCAGCGTAGGTGAGGCCGGCGCCGAATCCAATGAACAGAGCCGGCTGGCCACTGTGCACCTCGCCACGCTCAAGAAGCGCGGACAAGGCCAACGGAATTGAAGCGGACGACGTGTTGCCCTGTGTTTCCATGTCGCGGGCGATCGCGACGTTGTCGGGCAGCTTCAACGACTTCACGAGCGACTCGACGATGCGCAGGTTCGCCTGGTGTGGAACGAACGCACCGAGTTCCTCGGCGCGAACGCCCGCGGCGTCGAGCGCCCGTTGGGCGACTGGCGCCATCTTGGTCACGGCCCACCGGAACACGGTCTGGCCGGCCATCTTCAACGCGACCGGCGGCAACGACTCACCGGTCGCGAGTGCGTGCTGCACCTGCGTGTAGGTCGGCTCCTGCGTGATGGTCTTCACGTGCGAACCCTCGCTGCCCCACACCACCGGGCCGATGCCCGACGTCGGGCTCGCGCTGACGACTGCGGCGCCTGCGCCGTCGCCGAACAGGAAGGCCATGCCCCGGTCGTGCGGGTCGATGAAGTCGGTCATCTTCTCGGAGCCGATCACGACGACATTGCGGGCACTGCCACCACGCACCGCGTCGTTGGCGACCGCGAGCGCGTAGGCGAATCCGGCACAGGCGGCGTTGATGTCCATCGCGCCCGCATTGACCGCACCGAGACGGTCTTGCACTTCACTGGATCCGCCGGGCGTCTGGTACGGGTGGGTGCACGTCGCGAGCACGACCAGGTCAACGTCTTCAGGCGCGACCCCCGAGGCCGCGAGCGCTTTGCTCGCCGCACTCGTCGCCATGTCGACGACCGATTCGTCGGGCGCCGCGTAGCGACGGGTGATGATGCCGCTGCGCTCGCGAATCCAGGCGTCGGTCGAATCGATGTCGCGACAGATTTCCTCGTTGGTCACGATGCGCGTGGGCCGGTGCTCACCGATCGCGACGATGCGGGCACCTGGCGAACCGGGTTGCAACTTCATGCCGACTCCAGATCCGGGCGCGAGACGTCGGGGTGTAAGCGGGCGAGCGGCTGGCCGGGGGAGACCGGGTCGCCGTTCTCGACGAGCCATTCGACCAGTACGCCACCGTGCGACGCCACTACCTCTTGGGCCTCGCGCCTGGTCACGACCTTGCCGATGACCGCGCCCGCTCCGAGGCTGTCGCCGATTTTGGCTTCGGTGGCTTCGAAGATGCCGGCGAGTGGGGCGACCAGCAAACGCCAGGCCGGGGTCGCGCTGTACTCGATGGCGTGCCGATGCTTCTCGATCAGATCGCGCGCGGCATCGAGGTCGTCGGGAGTCTTCAGCGCCAGCGTCTCGACGTCCGGCAGCGCGCGTCTGATCAAGCCGACGAGCGTGCCGGCCGGCGGGAGTTCGATGACCGCTGTGACGCCGAGTTCGCCCAGTGTCGTCATGCAGCGGTCGAAACGTACCGGTGCGGCGACCTGCTCGACGAGGCGGCCGACGAATTCGGGACCGTGCTGGATCACGCTGCCGTCGGCGTTCGACAGTAAGCGGGTGCCGGGTTCAGAGGTCGGCAGACCCGCGGCGAGCTGCCTGAGGCGTTCGACGGCCGGTGCCATGTGGGCGGTGTGGAACGCGCCGGCGACGGCGAGCGGTCGCAGTCGCGCGCCTTCGGGCGGGTCAGCGGCAAGAGCGGCGAGCTGGTCGAGCGTGCCCGCGGCGACGACCTGACCTGCGGCGTTCACATTGGCGGCGGTGAGCCCGAGCTCGGTCAGCTTCGCTAGCACCGCTTCGGCGTCGCCGCCAAGGATCGCGGTCATGCCGGTCGGGGTGGCGGCAGCAGCGCTGGCCATCGCGCGGCCGCGCTCGCGGACAAGCACAAGGGCAGATTCAGGCGAGAGGACGCCGGCCAGTGCGGCCGCGGTGATCTCGCCGACGCTGTGACCGGCGACCGCGCCGACGTTGCTGGCGACATCGTCGAAGGTGTTTGCTAACCGACCCGCAGGCTGGCCAGGGATGCCAAATTGCGGCTGGCCGTCAGGGAAGAGGACTGAGGCGGCGGCGAGGCCGGCGCCCACCAGCAGTGGCTGAGCGATCGCGGTGTCTTTGATTTCGTCGGCGTCGGCGCTCGTCCCGAGACGGGTCAAATCGAGGTCGAGGACAGCAGACCACCAGGTCACCGCGTCGGCGACGCCTGGGAGATCGAGCCAGGGCGCAAGAAAACCGGGAACCTGAGCCCCCTGACCGGGGGCTAGCAATGCCAGCACGCTTCCACCTTGCCGCAACTGGTCAGGTTGGTCGTTGCCCGGCGAGACCAAGTCGCCGGAGGGACTTTGTAGAAAACCTACAACAACTCTGCTGAGCCACTCGTTCCCGACAAGCGGCCGAGGACGATCGCGAGATGGAGCGCGAAGCCTTCTCGTGGTTCGGTCGCGGCGAGCCCGGTGACCTCGGCGGCTCTTCGCAGTCGGTACCGCACGGTGTTCGGGTGAACGTACAGGGTTCGGGCAGTGGCCTCCAATGAGCCCGCGTGCGCGAGATAGGCGGTAACGGTCTCAAGCAGCCCACCGCCCGCAGCGACCAATGGTAGGTAGACGGCGTCGATCAACTGCCGACGAGCGGCGGGGTCGCCGTCGATCGCTCGTTCGGGCAACAGGTCGCTCGCCAGCACGGGCCTCGGAGCGGTCGGCCATGCCCTCGAGGCCACGAGTCCGGCCACGGCGGCCTGTGCCGACCGGGCAGCCGACATGAGATCAGGCACCGGCGGCCCGATCACGATCGGGCCAGGGCCGAACTGCGCGAGCAGCGCACGCGACGCGCGCAGCGGATCAGGCGCGCCCCCGAGAACGGCGACCAGCCGATCGCCTTGCACAGCGACGAGTACGTCGAGGCCTGCGTGCCGCGCGGCCCGCCGCACGCCGTCGACGACGGCCTCGGGCTCATCGTCAGGCGGGGTGCCGATGACGACCGTGACCGAGTCTGGGGAGCCCCAGCCCAGTGCCGCTGCACGGGACCGCAGCGCCTCATCGGCCTCACCGCGCATCAAGGCGTCGACGACCATCGCCTCAAGGCGGGCGTCCCACGCGCCACGGGCCTCGGCCGCCTGCGCATAGACCTGGGCGGCGGCGAACGCGACCTCGCGCGCGTAGACGAGTACTGCCTCGCGCAGGTCGCTCGAGTTGGCGGGCGCGGCGATCGTCTCCGCCGCTTCCTCGACGACCCCGATCGTGATGCGCACCATCTCCACCGTTTGCTGCAGGCTCACCGTCCGGGCGAGCTCGCGCGGCGCCGTCCCGAAAATCTCGCCGGTGATCGCCCGGCGCTGATCGGGGTGCCGGTACCACTCGACAAAGGCCGCGATGCCGGCTTGCGCGACGAGGCCCACCCATGACCGCTGCTCGGCCGGCATCGCGCGATACCACGGGAGCGTCTCGTCCATGCGGGCGATGGCGGCTCGGGCGAGGTCACCGGTGGCCCGGTCGAGTTCGCGCGCTGTTACCGACCGCGCTCGTGCCGCCGACGCGGCCTGGGCGGCAGCGTTGGGGAATCGTGGCGTCACGGCCGACCAGTGTGCCGCATCGTTCGAGCCGGCACCGCGAACTCCTACTGGGCAGAGAACGCCCGGCGCCAGGGGCCGATCAGCGCGAGGTACTCGGCGCGACTCAAGATCGGCCGCGCGTAAACCGCCGCAATCGCGTCCCGAACGGCGTGCTGTGCGTGTTTCACGACCTGTGGCTTGACTGCGGTAGCCGCGCCGTCGTCGCCCAGGAAGTCACGCGACAGCTCCTCGCGAAAGACCCGATCGACACGCTCGAACGTGGCAAGCACCTCGAGGACCAGCGGGGTATCCGGACCGAGAGCGTGGGCCCGAGCGACGTGCGAGAACGTTGTGTCCCGCCAACCCTTTGCGAGGCAGGTCATGTCGCGGCCGGTCAGTCGCGGGAGCTGGCTCAAGACGCCGAGGATCTCAGCCAGGTTCGGGTGCAAGTCGAGGGAACTGACCCATCGACTTGCCCGTTGACGCCGCCACAGCATTGGCGCGCCTCCTCAGAGTCTGGTGTCCACATCCTCGGCAGAACCGTGTCTTGCCTGGAGGCGTCGAGAGGTTTGTTCCAGGAAGATCTCCCTATGCATAGGGAGAACTGGTGAGCATCGAGTTGCGGCGGGGCGCGGATCGCCTAGAGAGTCAGGCCGACGGCGTCGTGTCGCGGCATTCCTTTGCGTTCGGTCCGCACTATGACCCAACCAATACCCGCTTCGGTGCCTTGGTCACGCACAACGACGACGTGCTCTCGCCCGGTGCCGGATTCCCCGAGCATCCGCACCGCGATCTCGAGATCGTGACGTGGGTGGTGTCGGGCGCGTTGCGCCATGCGGACAACACAGGGGCGTCAGCGATCATGCGTCCCGGCATGGTCGGACGGCTGAGCACAGGAGCGGGCGTTCGGCACAGCGAGACCAACGCGTCGTCCGGTGAAACGCGCTACCTGCAGATGTGGATCATGCCGGACGTCGAGGGGTTGCCGTCCTACTCCACCGCTGATGTTTCGTCGACGCTCGAGCGTGGCGAGTTTGTGGCCGTCGCATCGGGCAGCCAGCCGGCCGCCGTGACCCTTCGCTGCAACGCGACCCTCTTCGTCGCACGGTTCGCGGCTGGCGCGTCAGCCACCCTCCCGGCGTCCGCCCTCCTGCACCTTTTCGTTGCCCGCGGCTCTGTGACGCTGACCGCTGACGGCGAACACGTGCAACTACTCAGCGAGGACGCCGCCCGGCTCACGGGAGCGATTGACGTGCTTGTCGAGGCAACGGCGGACGCCGAAATCCTCGCCTGGGCGATGGGCTGACCGAGTGCTGAAGTCCAGCGCTCGCTCTTGCGTGCGCTGGACTGCAACGGTCGCTACAGCAGGCCGTATTGCGCGGCTGCCTTGCCTGGGGCGTCGATTGCTACTTCGCCGCGCCGGGCGAGTTCGCTCAGGGTCTGCAGCACGATCGACGGCGCGTCCACGTGGAAGAACCGACGGGTTGCGGCGCGGGTGTCGGAGAATCCGAACCCATCGGTGCCAAGTGACGCGTAGTCGGTCGGAACCCACCGTGCGATCTGGTCGGGTACCGCGCGCATGTAATCGCTGACTGCGACCACCGGACCCGCACGCCCCGCGAGCTTGCGCGTGACGTAGGGCACCAGCTGGTCGGCGTCCGGATGAAGAAGATTGAACGTGTCACACGCGAGCGCCTCGCGTCGCAACTCAGTCCAGCTGGTCGCTGACCAGACGTCGGCTCCGACGTTCCAGTCGTCGGCGAGCAGCCGCTGCGCTTCCAGTGCCCACGGCACGGCGACCCCTGACGCGAGCAGTTGTGCACGAGGCGCTTCAAGCGCGGACGGCGGGGGGCTCGCGACGTGATAGAGGCCGGCAAGCAAACCCTCCACGTCGAGGTTTTCGGGCTGCGCCGGCTGCAGAATTGGTTCGTTGTAGATGGTGATGTAGTAGAAGATGTCCTCGCCCGCAGGGTGCGCGTCGTCGCTGCCGAACATTCGCTGCAGACCCGACTGCACGATGTGACCGATCTCGTAGGCGAACGCGGGGTCGTAGTACACGACGGCCGGGTTGGTCGAGGCGAGCAACGGTGAATGTCCGTCGTTGTGCTGCAATCCTTCGCCGGTCAACGTCGTGCGGCCGGCAGTGGCGCCGAGCAGGAACCCGCGACACATCTGGTCGGCGGCCGCCCAGATCTGGTCGCCAGTGCGCTGGAATCCGAACATCGAATAGAAGATGTAGACCGGCACCATGTACTGGCCATGGGTCGCGTACGCAGATCCGGCCGCGATGAACGAGCCCATCGCACCGGCTTCGGTAATGCCCTCGTGCAGCAACTGGCCGGTGGTCGACTCCTTGTACGACAGCACCAAATCGCGGTCGACAGCGTCGTACTGCTGGCCGTGCGGGGAGTAGATCTTCGCCGTCGGGAACAGTGAGTCCATGCCGAACGTGCGTGCCTCGTCGGGGATGATCGGGACGATGCGCTCGCCGAGCCCGTCCTCCTTCATGAGGTCCTTCAGCAGCCGCACGAACCCCATCGTGGTCGCGACTTTCTGCTTGCCGGACCCTTGCCGCAACTCGGCGTAGACCTTGTCGCCAGGCAGCGTCAGCTGCTTCGCGCGATTGACGCGCGAGGGCAACGAGCCGCCTAACGCACGCCGCCGTTCGAGCATGTACTGGACTTCCTCCGACTCCATGCCCGGGTGGTAATAGGGCGGCAGGTCAGCCTCGAGGGCGGCGTCGGTGATCGGCAGATGCAGTCGGTCGCGGAATTCTTTGAGGTCGGTCTTCGTCAGCTTCTTCATCTGGTGCGTCGCGTTGCGACCCTGCAGGCTGTTCAGCGTCCAGCCCTTGATAGTGTGCGCCAAGATGACGGTCGGTTGACCGACGTGCGCTCGTGCTGCGGCGAACGCCGCGTACACCTTGCGGTAGTCGTGACCGCCCCGCGAGAGACGGCGCACATCGGCGTCCGACATGCCTTCGATCATTTTGCGCAGCCGCGGGTCGTCGCCGAAGAAGTGGTCGCGGATGTACTGCGCGGATTCGACGGAGTAGGTCTGCAGCTGACCGTCGGGGGTCGCGTTGAGTTTGTTGACGAGTGCGCCGTCGACGTCCTTGGCGAATAGGCGATCCCAGTCGCTACCCCAGATCACCTTGATGACGTTCCAGCCGGCGCCGCGGAAGTAGGCCTCGAGCTCTTGGATGATCTTGCCGTTGCCGCGCACCGGGCCGTCGAGGCGCTGCAGGTTGCAGTTGATGACGAACGTCAGGTTGTCGAGTTCTTCGCGCGCAGCCACTCCGATGGCGCCGAGCGACTCCGGTTCGTCCATCTCGCCGTCGCCGAGAAATGCCCAGACGTGGGAGTCGGCCGTGTCGACGATGCCGCGCGCCTGCAAGTAGCGGTTGAAGCGGGCTTGGTAGATCGAGTCGAGCGGACCCAGGCCCATGGAGACGGTGGGGAACTCCCAGAAGTCCGGCATCAGCCGCGGGTGCGGGTAGCTGGGCAGGCCGTGGTTGCTTACTTCCTGCCGGAAGCCGTCGAGTTGCGCTTCGCTCAACCGGCCTTCGAGGAACGCACGAGCGTAGATGCCGGGGGAGGCGTGACCCTGGAAGAAGACCTGGTCGCCAGACCCTGGAGTAGTGCCGCCGGACGACGGATTGCCGGTGGCGTCGGTGCCGTTCTTGCCCTTGAAGAAGTGGTTGAAGCCGACCTCGTAGAGGCTCGCCGCCGACGCGTAGGTGGCGATGTGGCCGCCGACGCCGAGTTCGGGGCGGTTGGCCCGCGAGACCATGACGGCGGCGTTCCAGCGCACCGCGCGGCGGATCTGCTTCTCGAGCCGCTCGTCGCCGGGGAACCAGGGTTGCGCCTCAGACGGGATCGTGTTGATGTAGTCGGTGCTGCGCAGCCCAGGGACGCCGACCTGCTTCTCGCGGGCGCGTTCGAGCAGTTTCAGCATCAGGTAGCGGGCCCGCGTCTTGCCCTGGCCAGCGACGACGGCGTCGAGGGACTCGAGCCACTCAGACGTCTCTTCGGGATCGATGTCGGGCAGTTGGCTCGGCAAACCGTCGCTAATAACCGGGGGACGGTCTCCTGCTTTACCTACCTGGGCCACGGGAATCCTCACGCTGGAGCTGCCTTAAGACGCACGTGTCGATTGTCTCATCACCCCGACTTTGGGGTCTGCGACGCTGCGGTTTGCGGCCCAAGGCATCTGTTGTTTACAGACCAGCACTTGCGCACAGGGCCCGGGTGCGTTGGACTACATCGACTAAGCCCTGCCACGGGGCCTAGAAGCTGGCGCCATCACGGTGCCGACAGCACGACAACGCAGGGGAGGATCTTCGTGAGCGCGACCGCGGACCACGCGGAGGCTGGACGTAGCCGGGCGGAGAAGCTCGGCTTTCAGGCGGGGCAGGTGGTCCAGGAGATCGGCTACGACGACGACTGCGACGAGGACCTGCGTGCCTCGATCGAGAAGACGATCGGCAGCGAGCTTGTCGACGAGGACTACGACGACGTCATCGACGCCGTGGTGCTTTGGTGGCGTGAGGAAGACGGCGACTTGGTCGACGCGCTCGTCGACGCGCTCACCTCACTGGCCGACGGGGGCACGATCTGGCTGCTCTCGCCAAAGGCTGGCCGTGCGGGCCACATCGAGCCCAGCGACGTCACCGAGGCCGCCCCAACTGCTGGGCTCAGCCAGACCAGCTCGATCAGCGCGGGTCCTGACTGGTCGGGTGCCCGCCTCGTCGCTCCGAAGAATTCTCGCAAACGTTGACCGCTACACCTGACGGCTTAATGCCGGACGGCGGGTTGCCGCCGGTAGGTGCGGTCGCTCCCGATTTCGAACTCGCCGATCAGCACGGCGCTCCGGTGCGGCTTTCGTCGTTTCGGGGTGCGCGCGATGTCCTTCTCGTCTTCTATCCCTGGTCGTTCTCCCGCACGTGCACGGGCGAGCTGTGCGTCTTGCGCGACGACCTCGCGTCGTTTCAGAACGACGACGCGCAGTTGTTGGCGATCTCGATCGACTCGAAGTACGTGCAGCGGCAGTTCGCCGAGCACGAGGGATTCGAGTTCCCGCTGCTCGCCGATTTCTGGCCACACGGCGAGGTGGCCCGTCGTTACGGCGTCTTCGACGAAGTGAAAGGCGCGGCCGTGCGGGGGACCTTCGTCATCGACCGCTCCGGGATCGTTCGCTGGACCGTGGTGCGTGGCATCCCGGACGCCCGCGACGCCGACGAGTACCGCCGAGTCCTCGCCGAACTGCGCTAATCGCCCACGCATCGGTAGGCTGACCGGCGCGCTGCTTTGAGTGTCGGGCAGCCGCGGGCGCGTAGCTCAGCGGAAGAGCACCCGGCTTACACCCGGGCGGTCACAGGTTCGAACCCTGTCGCGCCCACCCGGCATGTCTTCGGGCGTAACCCGATCCGTGGCGTTTCGCTTGCGGATGCATCGGGTAACTGCGAATTGCACGGCTGCGTCGCAGCCATTGAACGGAGAGTCCACATGCGGATCGGCTTCTCGGTCTTTCTCATGGCCGTCGGTGCAATTCTGTTGTTCGCCGTACACAAGACTGCGACCGGCGTGAATATCCACACCATTGGTCTCATCTTGATAATCGCCGGCGTCATTGGCCTCGCCGCCACCTTGACAGTATTCGCGCCACGTAGGGGCGTCACCGGCGTTGCTTCTGAACGGACTGTTACGACCGACGCGCCTGCAGTTCCCGTTGCTGCAGCGCCTGTCGCGACGCCTGTCACGACCACCACTACGACTCCTGTCGCCCCCGCCCCGGCGGGTGTGACGACGCAGCAGGTCGTCGAACATCGAGAGGTCTACTAAGGGTTTGCGGAACGCGTGCCGGCATGTGCGAACAGGACCCCACGTGCTGGCCGCGTTCGGCATAACGTGACGCCATGGGCTTCGTGACTCGCACCGTCCGCCACCTGCTCACGCCGCGCGCGGTACGTCGAGCAGTGCGCGCTAGGCAATCGGTTGCGCCACACCGGGTTCGGCCGTCGGTGTTCAAGCGCCGTCGTTAGCAGTCATGGATTTGGACCGAGCTAAGGCCTAGGAACCGCGCAACGGGTCCGTCGACGGCGCTGGACCCACAGCGTCAGGAGTCGACATGTCCACCGTCGTCGGTCGCCACGACGTGAAGGACAGGGACGGATCACGAACATCCGCATGTTTGTCGACCGCAGAATCGCAACCAGGTGGCTCTCATGATGGACGTGCCAGACCTGGACGCGATGATGAAGACGATGCAGGAAGACCCGGGCCATGGGCGAGGCGATGAGGTGCGACGGCGTGCCGCCTGAGACCCTGGTGATCCTCGTCGAGTCGTGACACCGAGGACGGCGAGCACTTGGACGGCGATAGCTGACCGGAGGGGCGCGTGGACAAGGTAGTGCCGTCGGCGGGCGAAGCAGTAGCGGATGTCTTCGACGGCGCGTCGATCGCGATCGGTGGATTCGGCCTGTGTGGCGTTCCGTCGGTGCTGATCGACGCGCTATTGGAACAAGGCGCCACCAACCTCGAGACCGTGAGCAACAACTGCGGCGTCGATGGTCTGGGGCTCGGCGTCCTGCTCGAGGCACACCGGATTCGCCGGCACACCGGCTCGTATGTCGGGGAGAACCAGGAGTACGAGCGGCAGTACCTCACCGGTGCGCTCGAGGTCGAGTTCAGCCCGCAAGGAACGTTGGCCGAACGATTGCGTGCCGGCGGTGCGGGCATCCCGGCGTTCTTCACGCCGACGGGCATCGGCACTCAGGTGGCGGACGGCGGCATCCCTCGCCGTTATCACCCTGACGGCAGCGTCGCGGTGCTGAGCGAACCAAAAGAGGTACGCGAATTCGACGGCAAGAGCTACGTGCTCGAACGTGGCATTGTCACGGACTTTGCTTTTGTGCACGCATGGAAAGGCGATCGGCACGGCAACCTCGTCTATCGGAAGACCGCCCGCAACTTCAATCCGCTGTGCGCGACGGCCGGGCGCATCACGATCGCCGAAGTCGAGTTGCTTCTCGAGCCCGGCGAGATAGACGCTGACGAAGTCGATACCCCGGGCATCTTCGTACAGCGAATCGTGCACACGCCCGACGTCGAAAAGTTCATCGAGCGTCGTACGACGTCTCCGGCAGGTGTGTGATGGCGTTCGATCGCGAGGGGCTTGCCGCCAGAGTTGCCACCGAACTTCATGACGGACAGTACGTGAACCTCGGCATCGGCATGCCGACACTCGTCTCGAATTTTCTGCCCCCTGGTGTCACCGTCGTCCTGCAAAGCGAGAACGGAATCCTCGGCACCGGGCCGTATCCGACCCCGGAAGACGTCGACCCCGACCTCATCAACGCGGGCAAGGAAACCGTGACGGTGTTGCCGGGTGCAAGCTTCTTCGATTCCGCGGCATCGTTCGGCATGATCCGCGGCGGCCACATCGACGTCGCCGTCCTCGGTGCGATGCAGGTAAGCGCACAGGGTGATCTCGCCAACTGGATGATCCCCGGCAAGATGGTTAAGGGGATGGGCGGGGCGATGGATCTCGTCCACGGCGCAAAGCGCGTCATCGTCATGATGGAACACTGTGCACGCGATGGCAGCTCGAAGATCATGGAACAGTGCACGTTGCCGCTGACAGGTCGTGGTTGCGTTGATCGCATCATCACTGACCTTGCGGTGATCGACGTCACACCCGACGGTTTGCTGCTCGTCGAGACGGCCCCGGGGGTCACCGTCGACGAGGTCAGCGACGCCACGGCCGCACCCCTCGTCGTCCCGCAAGGTCTCTAACTTGCCGGTTTCAAGCCGCGTGCCTGCCCAGATTCGCCCCGTTTTCACCCGATAGTTGGTGGTGGTCGTGCGGCGGCAAGCCCCCTAGGGTTTCAGGACCGACGGGGAATCGGCAGCGTGAATACGCCTGTGTAGTGGGGAAAGCGTTTTGAACAGGACGACACGTCCGTGGGGGACGCGATGACAATAAGTGCCGGCGGCACGTCATGACATTGACCAACCACAAGACCTATGAGGACAGGATCGTCCGGCTTCACGAGCTGGTGGATTCGACGGCGGCGCCGGTCCTCGAGGGTTATACGTTTCGACGCTGCAAGATCAGCGGGCCGATTTTGCTGTGGCTCGATCCGACCGGCAGCATCCAGATCGAGGGCTGTGGCTTCAACGCACCCGATCTCGAATCCATCCTTTGGGTGAACACCTCGCAGGTCGCGTTCGTCGGGGTGACCGCCGTGCGCAACTGCTCATTCATCAGCTGCGAGATGGATCGGGTCGGCTTCGGCGGTAGTCCGGCACAGATCAGCGACCTGCGGCGGATCCTCAGCGGCAGAGTGGGTGGCGCGGCCGGTCCTGACCGCCGCTCCTGATCTCACTCGATCGCTGGTCGTGCAACTTCTGCGGCGGGTCGAGCGTCCACTGAATACGGCGTCGCATCCGCTCACCCCGGGCCGGGCGTCGAGTGGCCCGGACGCTTCGGCGGCCGGGCCGCGACCAAAGCAGAACCACCGCGCGGCAGCTAACCTCTGAGCTGTGCCTGAGACGACGCTCGCTGACGTCGTGGCGATCATGGAGGGCCTGTACCCGCCGTCGCTCGCCGCGTCGTGGGACGCCGTGGGGCTGGTGTGTGGTGATCCGGCGCAACCGGTCAACCGGGTCCTGTTCGCGGTCGATCCCGTCGAGGTCGTGGTCGACGAGGCGCTCGCTTTGGGTGCTGACCTGCTCGTCACGCATCATCCGCTGTTCTTGTACGGCACGTCGTCGGTCGCGGCGACGACCGCAAAGGGGCGATCGGTGCACCGGTTGATCCGCGCGGG
>DASRZB010000094.1:0-3381 GCA_035653855.1 Acidothermaceae bacterium
GTCGGTTGACGCAACGTACGCAGGAGTTTCGGTGCCCTGCAGAACGGTCTGCTGGATGTAGGTCTCCGACTCGCCCCAGCTGATCGACAACGTGTCGTTCATGTTGTCGGACGCCGCGGTGTAATACGCGTCCGCGAAGCCCGGGTCGGTGTTTGGCGCTTCGTACACCCGAACGTTCGCGCCAGGCGCGATCGCACCGGACTGCTCGACGTCCAGGTCAGATTCGTCCGAACCGACAGCCGTGCTTGGTCCAGGAGAACCACCATCGATCGGGATGATCTTCAAGCGGCTCGCGGGTACGTTGAGGCCGAGGACGTCGTTCCAGAACTTGACCGGCGTTGCTGGGTCGATGGCCGCGAACGTGACGATGCCGATGGTCTTGCCCTGGCCCTTCGCGCCGCCGTTTTCGATCGGCTTCAGGTTGTAGTCCTTGACGAAGTCAGCCGGAGTGAGCATTCCCGCCGGGACGCCGGTGCCGGCCGACGATGTGACGTTCACCTTGTGCCCGGTGGCTGTCTTCGCGTTCGACACGAACGGCGAGTAGTTGGTCAGGCCGAGGATGGCCAGGATCGGGCCGGCGAATTGCGACGGCACCCGCGGGTTGGTGATGCTGCCGAAAACGGTCTGGTTCTTGAACCCGCCGTGGATGCCGGGAGCCTTGATCCGGAAGTTCTTCAGCGAGACGCCGAGCGCTTTGTTGAACTGGCCGGCGGTGCCGGTCGCCTGGATGTCGAGGCGGTCAGCAAGTGCGTTCGTCTTGATACCGAACGCTTTGAGGTAGAGCTGGATCGCCGCGATCAGCAGCGGTGACTGGCCGTACTGGTTCGCGAACTGCTGCGTGGTCAAGTAGGGGCCGGTCCAGCCGTTCGCGACCCTGCTTTCCAGCTGGTTGAGCTGGGGGGACCGCAGGATGATCGAGATCTGCACCGGGGTGTTCGGGTCGGTGGTGCCCAGCGGCGTACCGGCAGCCAGCGGGGCGACGTTTGATTGGGCAACGCTCACGGTCGGAGTCGTCGAGTTCGACGACGCGGCGCTGGCGGTAGCGCCCTGAGCAGCGATCAGCGCGCCTGCGACGCCGACGCTGAGTGCACTTGCAATCACCCGCCTCTTGGTGAAGCGGACGATCGGATGTGCGTTGGGCATGGGTTAGTCCCTCCGTGTTTTGGCCCGCCCGGCCTGTTGGGCCCGGCGAGCGGTGCGTGTCTCCCCACGGCAACCTAACTAGCCCGAATGCCGAGGGATACCCCCCATCCGGATGACGTCAGTTCTGCCGCTTTGCTTCGGCTTTACTGTTGCCGCGCAGTGGCGTGGTACATCGCGGCCATGTCCTTCTGGCCGTGCCCTTTTTGCACCGTGCGTTCAAGCTTTTGCTGGACGGCGGTCATGAGGTCTTCGTCGATCCCTGCGGCTTCGGCGGCAGCAAGGACCAGCTTTATGTCTTTGAATGCCCCGTCAGTGGGGAAGGCGGGGGCGAAGTTTCGGGCGATGGTCGCCTGGCCCTTGGCGTGCAGGAACGGGTTGTCGGTGGCCGAGCCTTTGATGGTGTCGAGGAACAGCTGCGGGTCGAGGCCGAGTCCTTCAGCGAGGGCGATCGCTTCGGCAATGGCGGCGGTGACCGCGAGGACCCAGCTGTTGACGACGAGCTTGAGCTTTGATGCTTCTCCTACGTGGTCGAGCCAGATCGTTCGTGCGCCGATCGCGTCGAAGACCGGTTGGCATCGTGGTTCGAGTTCTCGGTTTCCTGCTGCGAGGACAGTGAGGGTGCCGTCTTCGGCGGGCTTCTTGGTGCCGATGAGTGGCGCGTCGACGAAGGCTATGTCCGCTTCTTTGGCTCGCTCGGCGAGCCGCTCGGTAGCTTCGATGCCGACCGTGGAGCACTGCAGCCAGATGGCGCCGTCCTTCATCGCATTCAGGGCTCCGCCGTCGACCATGGTTTGCTCGACGGCCTGGCCGTCGATGAGCACCGTCATGACGAAGTCCGCGTCTTTGGCAGCGTCGGCAGGGGTGTCGGCGACAGTGATTCCGTCGCTCTCGAGGGCCGCTGCTTTGTCGCGACTCCGGTTCCAGGCCCGGACGGCGAAGCCAGCCTTCTGCAGGTTGCGCGCGATGGGCGCGCCCATGATGCCGGTGCCGAGCACGGCGATGGTCGGTTGCGTTGTCATATGTCTCCAGTCCGTTTGCTTAGACGCGGCCATTCCCCCGACGCACCTTCCTTATGTCTATCGCGAGGCCAGGTGGCCGCCGGAGGCGGCTAAAGTCTCGACGCTGACGAAGTGGGCCGTCGGGTGCGCGATATCTAGTACACGTGCTCCGCGAGCGTGGAACGTCAAGTGGGTCTTGTTGGAACGCTCGCGTTCGCTCCGGCAGCTGCGCAGACGATGTCGGTAGCTCCTGGCGGATGTGGACACGCTCCTCCGTCGCGAGCGGCATCTACCACGTTCACCGAGTTGGTGCACGCATGGCCACAGACCTGCCGGTACGTTCGGCCGATCGGTGAGACGGGACTGCTGCTTGCGCAGCATCGACCGGCACGTTAGGCGAATGACGAATGACGAACACTTCGACGAGTTGCCGTCCGAGGACGTGCTGATCGGTGCGGACCCGGAAGCCTTGACCGCAGCGGTGGGTCGGATCAGCTTGGCGGTCTTCGATCAAGAGTTGGTGTGGATCGACATTCCCGCGGTTGCGAGGCCTTCCGGCGAAGCTGGACGTGGTGTCGGGCAACCCACCGTGCACGAGGTCTGCTCGCGTGCACGGTGGGTTGCGGGTCTTACGAGTTCGGGTTGATGCCGCAGATGGTGACCTGCGCGCCGCCCGCGGACACGGTCAAACAATTAGGCGGGTCATAAGCGGATCGCATAGATCGTGTCCAGCTCGGTGATCACCTGGGCGCCCAGCGCCGTCTCCCCGCCGTACACCCACACCGCGCTCGTGCCGGCCTTCGCGGCCTGCAACGCAGCCGCCGTGGACGGGTCCAAACCGGTCGCCCCGGACAGCAGCAGCGGGCCACCGGCGCGCGCGACCTGCACCCCACCGGCGAGCGCGTCGGGGAACTTCACCCCGGAGGCGAGCCCGACGGACCTAAACGTGGGGAAGAACCTGGTGGCCACCGCGACCGCGGTGGCGAACCGGTCCGCACCAACGATCGGGGTAGCGGTCGGGTCCGCGGCCGCGGCCGGGCCGCCGATCGCATACACCGCACCCGGATGCGCGCCCAGGTAGGTTTGGGTCTCAGCGGGCAGCACCGGGCCATCGGACAGCAGCACCGCGGCGTGCAGTAGCACCGCGGCGGGGCCGGCGGTCAGCGCATCCGGAAACGCAGCCCCGGTGGCCAGCAGCACGGTGGACGGGTTCCCGAGCGCGTCCGCGACCGCGACCGCG
>DASRZB010000095.1:0-5281 GCA_035653855.1 Acidothermaceae bacterium
CAAGCACGTTGGATTCCTTGGTGGTGCGCTGCACTCGCGCGCTTCGGCTCACGCTTCGACCCTCCCGTGGACCGCGGTCGCGGTCACTTCGAGCAATGCCTGCTTGAACGTGGCCATCTCGGTCGTCGTCCCGATGCTCACCCGAAGCCAGGGCGCAGGCCCGGACTCTCGAACGAGCACACCGCGGTCGAGCAGACCCTGCCAGACGGCGTGCCGATCGGCGAACTGGCCGAACAACACGAAGTTGGCATCGGAGTCGGCGACCGAGAAGCCCTGCACGCGCAGCCAGTCGACGGTTGCGTCGCGCTCTGCGCGCAGGGTCTCGACCTGTGCCAGCAACTCGTCGGCGTGCGCCAGTGCTGCACCCGCAACGGCCTGCGTCACTGTCGAGAGGTGATACGGCAGCCGCACGATACGCACCGCGTCGACGATCGATTCGCTCGCCACCAAGTACCCGACTCGCGCACCCGCGTAGGCAAACGCCTTGCTCATGGTGCGAGTCACCACCAGGTTCGGGTATCCCTCGAGCAACTCCAACGCCGTGGGGGTACCCGGCCGCCGGAACTCGGCATACGCCTCGTCAACAACAACGAGGCCGCCATGTTCGGCGGCTGCGTCGAGAACCGCGCGGGCGGTGTCGAGCGGCAGCGCGGTGCCCGTCGGATTGTTCGGCGACGTCAGCAACGTGATGACCGGCTGCCGGGCGCGAACAGCCGCCGTCGCCACGTGGGCGTCGAGACTGAAGTCGGGTGCGCGATCGACGGTCTGGTAGTGGGTGAAGGTGTCTCTGCAGTACTGCGGATACATCGAGTAGGTCGGCGCGAATCCAAGAACGCTTCGGCCGGGACCGCCGAAAGCCAGCATCAGCTGGTGCATGACCTCGTTCGAACCGTTCGCTGCCCATACGCACGCAGGGTCGACGTCCACCTTCTCGTTGGCTTTGAGATACGCCGCGAGATCGGCGCGCAGCTGCCGCGCCTCGCGATCGGGATAGCGATTCAATCCGCCCGCTGCGCCACTGACCGCCGCCGCAATGTCCGCGATCAAGTCGGCGGAGGGCGGATAGGGGTTCTCGTTGACATTCAGCCGAACCGGGACGTCGATCTGCGGCGCTCCGTACGGAACTTCGCAACGCAGGTCGTCGCGCAGCGGAACCGAATCGAGGTCGCTCATTGCGAGCCTGCCTGGGGCACTCTGATCCTGACCGCGGCCACATGCGCAGCCAGATCCTCGGCGCCGCCCAGCGCATCAATCAGGGGCGCAACCGAAGCGAGCGCGTCACGGTCGTAGTCGATGACGTGCATCATCCGCTGAAACGCCTGCACCGACAGACCACCGGTGAAACGTGCAGTACCCCCGGTCGGCAGGACGTGATTCGACCCAGCGAGGTAGTCACCCAGACTTACCGGAGACCACGTACCGACGAAGATCGCACCCGCATTGCGCACCCGCTCGGCAATCTTCTGCGCGTCTCGGGTCACTACTTCGAGGTGCTCGGCGGCCCATGCATCGACAACTTGCAGGCCGGCCTCGATGTCATCGACGAGGACATACGCCGACTGACCGGCCAGCGCTGCCCGCACCCGTTCGACGTGGCGAGTCGCCGGCACCTGGACGTCAAGCTCGGCGTCGACCTGTTCGAGCAGCTCCGCAGAGTCGGTGACCAACAGGCAACTGGCGAGCTCGTCGTGTTCGGCTTGGGCGATGAGGTCGGCCGCAAGGTAGGCCGGGTTCGCCGAGTCGTCGGCCAGGATGCCGATCTCGGTAGGTCCGGCCTCGGAGTCGATGCCGACGATGCCCTTGACCAGGCGCTTAGCCGCAGCGACGTACACGTTGCCAGGACCGGTCACGACATCGACCGGTTCGATCGCCTCACCGTTCTCATGCGTGCTGCCGTACGCGAACAAGGCGATCGCTTGCGCTCCCCCGACCGCGTAGACCTCGTCAATACCCAGCAGCGCACACGCAGCGAGCACTGCCGGGTGTGGCAACCCGCCGAACGCCTTTTGCGGCGGCGACGCCACCGCGAGCGATTCGACTCCGGCAACCTGAGCGGGCACGACGTTCATCACCACGCTGCTGGGATAGGCCACCAGGCCGCCCGGCACATAGAGGCCGACGCGGCGTACCGGCACCCACCGCTCGCGGACCCGACCACCGGGCGCGACCTCGATGTCGACGTCGGCGTGCAGTTGAGCCTCGTGCACCAAGCGCACCCGCCTCGCGGCCTCGACGAGTGCGGCCCGCACGGTGTCATCGAGGTCGGCGAGCGCTGCCGCCAGTGCGTCGGGCGGCACCCGCAACGCAGCGAGGTCGACGCCGTCGAATCGCTTGGTGACCTCGCGAACCGCGAGTGCACCGCGCGCACGCACGTCGTCGCAAATCGGCCCGACCGCGGCGAGCGCCGACTCGACCTGGACCGGTGCCCGCGGTAGCAGGCCACGAATCTCGATCGTGCCGGGCGTTCGACCACGAAGGTCGATCCGACGCAACATCCGTGACCCCGCAGCCTCAGGACGTCAGGCGACGTCGTCGTTTTCGGATGGTGCCAGCCTATCGGCGAGGCGCCAGCGAATAACTCTCGCAGCCGTCACGCAGCGAAGCGCCCCTACGCGCCCCTACGCGCTCCTGCGCCGGCGCCCGGGCCCTTGGAAGGGCGCGGTCCGCGCCGATGGCGCGCCACTTCGACGGCTCGACGAGTGGCTAGCCGGACGGCTCGTGGTCGTCTGTGTCTCGCGACGTGGGACGACACGGACGACGACGGGCTCCCCCGACGCCGCCAGCTCACGCACCGCCTGGTGGCCGGGATGCACGTCTTGGGCCACCGGTGTGACTCCGGCGCCCTTGTGCAACGCGGCGACATCGCGAACCTCACCGGGCTGTACGAGTGACAACGCGGTACCGCTGGCGCCCGCGCGGGCTGTGCGGCCCGACCGGTGTAGGTAGTCCTTGGAGTCGTTCGGCGGATCGAAGTGCACGACAAGGTCGACGTCATCGACATGGATGCCGCGCGCAGCGACATCGGTCGCGACGAGCACCCTCGGGTGGCCGGCCGCAAATCCGTCGAGCGCACGCTGGCGAGCGTTCTGCTTGAGGTTTCCGTGGATCGCCGCAGCGTGCACGCCACCGCGGGCCAACTGCATCGCCAGGCGGTCGGCACCGTGCTTGGTGCGCACGAAAATCAGCGTGCGAGCAGGACGCGCCGCGAGCTCGGTGATGACCGCGACCTTGTCCTCGGAACGAAGCGTGAACACCCGGTGCTCCATCGCATCGATGTGCGACGACGATGTCGCAACCGCGTGCAATGCGGGGTCCTTGAGATAGGCACGGACGAGCTTGTCGACGCCGCGGTCGAGCGTCGCGGAGAACAGCATCCGCTGCCCGTTGGGCGCGGTCTGGTCGAGGATCGTGGTGACCGCGGGCAGGAAGCCCAGGTCGGCCATGTGATCGGCCTCGTCGATCACCGAGACCTCGACGCCAGAAAGCACCAGGCAACGCCGCTCAAGCAGGTCGATCAGTCGGCCCGGCGTCGCGACGACAAGGTCGACGCCACGGTTCAGTGCGTCGATCTGCTTGCCGTACGGCGCACCGCCGAACACGCAACACAACTTCAGGCCGAGCGCCTCACCGAGAGGCCGCAGCGCATCCGCAACCTGCATCGCAAGTTCGCGGGTAGGAACGAGCACGAGAGCGCGCGGCGCCTTCGACAAACGCAACGACCCAGACGTCGCCAGGCGAGCGAGCATCGGCAGGCCGAACGCCATGGTCTTGCCGCCGCCGGTCTGGGCGCGGCCGAGAACGTCGCGGCCGGCGAGGGCGTCGGGAATCGCGTGGGACTGGATCGCGAACGGCTTTTCGATGCCGCGCTTGCTCAGTGCCGTCACGAGGGCCTTCGGTAGCCCAAGTTCGGCGAAGGTGCGGTCGGTGGCCGGCGCTGCCATCGCGAGGTCGAGCAACCGCTCGAGCTCGGAGACGGCCGAGGCCTTCGGAGCACGCGACTGGGTGGACTTGCTGGCGCCACGGTTCGGACGGCGGGCAGGCGCGCCAGTGCGCGTCGGCGCGGCAGAACTGCGGGCAGGTGCGCCACTGCGGCTGGGCGCGGACGAACGGGTGGACCCACCCGAGGAACGAGTGGGCGTGGACGAGTAGTAAGGGGCAGACATAAAAGGTGACGCTCCGTCGGTATTGCGGAGGCATCGTCATCATCGTCAGGTTCGACGTGGAGCGCGGATGGCAAGATGCGCGCGCCAAAGGATCAGAATTTCGATCCTGGGAGGGACGTAGCCTCGCGGGCGGCTCGCCCGCGGGAGGGACGGCTGTTTGGCCGTCATCGCGACCATCGTAGCAGTGCGGCTAAGCATCGGCTCGCCGATGCACCTGGACCACCCGCCCACCGGCGCGCCGAGTGATCTTGGCGCCCGGAGTATCTAGACTTTTAGCCGTGAATGGCAGGGGGACCCCGGCACTCCTGATGCTCGCCAATGCGGGTGTGGCGTACACGGTTCACCCGTACGAGCACAATCCGGCGAGCCGATCGTTCGGCGAAGAAGCGGCGGCGGCGCTTGCAGTACCCGCTGACCGGGTCTTCAAGACCCTCCTCGTCGACGTCGACGGGCAGCTGGTCGTCGCTGTCGTTCCGGTCTCGGGGTCACTGGACCTGAAGGCGCTCGCCGAGGCCGTTGGCGGCAAGCGCGCCGCTATGGCCGACGTCGCGGTCGCCGAGCGGGCCACCGGATACGTCGCTGGGGGCATCAGTCCGCTCGGCCAGCGCCGGCGCCTGGCCACCGTTATCGACTCCTCAGCCCTGGATCACCCCACGGTCTACGTCTCAGCCGGACGCCGTGGCCTCGACATCGAGCTCGCCGCGCAGGATCTGGTCACGATGACGAAGGCGACGACAGCGGTGATCGCGAGGGACTAAGCGAGCTATCTCGGCCCGGTGTTAGCTCGGCCCTACGGTCGGTGCGGATTCGGCTGGAGCCGGCTCCGTCGGCTCGATCTCGACCGGCCGATCAGGGGTGAACAAGGCGACAACGAAGACGACGAGCAAGGCAGCGATGGGCCACCCGACCACGAACCGCCTGGTCGTCAACTCGATGAAGTAGCGGTGCGGGCCGACGCTCGCGCGGGCCAGCCAGTGGTCTTGCGGTCCGCCGCTGAGCGCGCGACCGATGAAGGCCGCGAGCAATGACGCGAGTGTGCCGCCGACCGCCATCGCGATGCTCACGGCCACGCCCCGACGACGGGCCAGGATCGTCGCGACAAGGCCGCACAGCAAGCC
>DASRZB010000096.1:0-2052 GCA_035653855.1 Acidothermaceae bacterium
CGCACATCGTACTAAATTAGTTGCGTAGCCCAACCTCGATCTGCAGTATCTTTCCGATGAGCTTGTCTCAAAGTAATTTGACGCGTTCTTGCTGCGGGCCTTCGATTCCTTGTTGTATTCGTCGAGGTCGGAATTCGTCCATATAACTTTCGAGTCGCTCGTTCGCGACTCGCGCCCAGATCATTCTCTGCATGCAGTCATCGCTGAATGCCGCGGCGTGCCGATGTGCATGTCGTGTTCACGTGTAGATCCCCACTGCGACGAGCGCGAGGCAGGCCACTCCGAGCACTTGGATCGCGTGGTTGTGAAAGACGATCTCCTCGGGCGCACCACCGTCTCCAGTCTCGATAGCGAGCTCGACGCTCAAGATGCCGAGGACAAAGGGAATGATCGAGAGCTCGAAGAGGACGTTGTCGGCATCGGCGCGACCTGGGTCGATGTGCACCGCACGCGCGAATGCCCACAGGCAGAAGCTGATGATCGCTACCGCCGCGGCGATCATTCTCACCGAGCGCAGGAACGGCTTGGAATAGCGCTCGAGCACCTGGCGGTGCGCGGCCCCGGCACGACCAAGCACATCGATCTCCGCGCTGCGCTTGCCGGCGACGACGAGGAGGGCAGCCGACGACGTCACGATGGCGAACCATGGCGAGATCGGGACATGGACCACCGCGCCGCCGGCGATTGCGCGAAGGACAAAACCCGCCGAAACGCAGGCGAGCTCAAGGACTGCGACGCGCTTCAGCCAAAGTGTGTACGCCACGCTCGTGAGGACGTAGGCGCCAAGCACGCTCGCGAGCTGCAGCCCAGCGAGGAGGCTGGCGGCCACGACGGCGATGGCGAGGAATGCGCTTCCGACAGCGATCGCGAAGCGCGCGGAAAGTTCGCCGGACGCGACGGGACGATGTCGTTTGTCCGGATGGACACGATCCGACGGCGCATCGATTGCGTCGTTGACAAGGTACGTCCCTGCCGAGGCGATCAGAAAAATGCCTGCTGCTGCCGCGGTTCGTCCGACGAGGGCCGGAAGGCCGAGGAGACCCGCCGCACCGGGAGCCGCGAAGACGAGCAGGTTCTTCATCCATTGCCGAGGTCGCATCGCGACGAGAAGTGCAACTGGACGGGCCCGCCGCGGGGGAACTGCGGCAATCGGTCGGGGGTCGCGAAGCGCCGTGGACGCGCCCCGGTCATCGCGCTCCGCCTCGCTCTGTGCGCCCGCGGCGATGAGAGCGGATCGGTGTTCGACCTGCAGCGGTGGCATGGATTCTTTCATTGCGTCTCAGCCGGCCCTATTGCGCGCGGACATCGTGAAGAAGTCCCGGGACCACCAGGACTCGAAGTAGCGCGCCGTCGTACCGGTCATGTTGGACAGGAGCAGTGACCCGCTCGCGGGTGTAGCGGGCGCCGTCGCGTCACTCGGGTCGTAGGTCGCGAAGTTCACCCAGTCGGTGTTGATGTCGAGCTCCATCGCTCGCACCGCACCCGCGCGCACGAGGAGATTCGCAAGCGTGGTGATGTTGAGGCCCGGGCCCCCGACGTAGACGAGCGCACCGTTCGCTGTGACGCCGATGCCGGATCGCCAGACATAGACCTGATTGCCGAGCGTGTAGCCCCACTTACTCGTGTCGTCCGCGTTCAGCCCGGGAACGGGCTTACCGCCATCGACGAGCAGATCGAGGTTCTGGCGAACCGCGGCGACGCTTGAGGTGAGCGTCGCGTCCCGGCCCCAGTCCGCCACGGTCGCGGTCCCGTTGCGATAGATCACGAGCGAGGCGGCTCCGGCCCGGAGTGGCATGACGACGTGCCCGTCGGTGTAGTAGCCACCGTTGGCATTGCCCATGAGAAAACCGGCATTGAACGCAGCAACAAGACTCTTCGCTGCGCCCGGCTCGATCGGCGCCGTGTCCGGGTATGGGCCACCGCCGGGGACCGTGCTGCCGGAATAAAGCGTCGCTTTGAGCAGCTTCGTGTCCATCCAGGCGACCCCGACGACGAGGCTCGTATGGATCGGATCGGGGCGGAGATACGCCTGGTAGACAGCGGAAAGCCCAT
>DASRZB010000097.1:0-2019 GCA_035653855.1 Acidothermaceae bacterium
ACTTCCCAGGTGAACGTCGGCGGCCTGGTGGCCTCCACACTCGATCTGCAATCGGGCGGCACGCCGGTGCGGCAATCCTTCGGTGGGCACGGTACGGGCAGCGTCATCAACCAGGGATCGATCCACGCGGCATCGGGCGGTTACGTCGCGATGCTCGGCAACACGGTCGACAACGAAGGCGTGGTCAGCGCAAAACTGGGCACCGTCGCACTGGCATCCGGCTCCGCAGTGACGCTCACCTTCTCCGGCGATCGGTTGCTCCAGGTACAGGTCGACACGAGCACCTTGCGAAGTCTAGCCAGCAACCACGGGTTGGTCGCTGCTGACGGCGGCACGGTCGTGATGACGGCGGGGGCCAAGGACAGTCTGCTCGCAAGCAGCGTCAACAGCACCGGCGTCATCAGTGCCCAGTCGGTCGCGGACCACAATGGCACCATCGTCCTCAGCGCCGCTGGAGCGGCCGGATCCGTCACGCTCGGGGGTACGGTGGACGCTTCCTCGGCAACCGCCAAGGCGGGGTCCATCACCGCAACGGGCCACAGTGTGGAGATCAGCTCGGGCGCGCGCATTGAGGCGACCGGCGAAACGGGCGGAGGATCGATCCGGATCGGCGGCGGATGGGAAGGCGGCGAAGGAGTCGCCCAGGCGGCCAGCGTGAAGGTTGCGAGCTCCGCAACCATCGATGCCTCGGCGACCGGCAGGGGCAATGGCGGAGAGATCGTGGTCCGCTCCGATGTCAATGACCCCCAGTCGACCGCAAGCGTGCACGGAACCCTGCTGGCCACCGGCGGACCAGAAGGAGGCGACGGCGGGCGCATCGAGACATCGGGTCACTGGCTCGATGTCGCAGGTGCGGTGGTGCGCACGGGGGCAACCGCCGGCCGGGCGGGCGAGTGGCTGCTCGACCCCTTCAACGTCACCATCGCTTCGACGGGAACCAGCGTGAGCGGCGGCACGTATACCCCGGGGGCGGACTCGACGATATCGGCCTCATCGATCGCGAGCGCGCTGGATGCGGGCAGCAGCGTCACGATCACGACCGGCACCTCGGGAGGCTCGATCGGAGATATCCAGGTCAACAGCGCGATCGCCAAGACCAGCGGCAACTCGGATGTGACGCTCACCCTGCAGGCCGCCGACTCCGTCATCGTCAACCAGCCCATCAGCAATACCGGCGGCACCGGGAAGCTGAACGTCAATCTCTACGCCGACAACGACAATGGGGTGCACGATGGCGTCGGCGTCGTGATCCTGAACAACAGCATCTCCACGGGCGGTGGCGCCATCAATTTCGGTACCGGAAGCACCATGACCGTCAACGGCGCGGCGAACACGCTCGTAGGCGGAGATGTCTATGTCGGAGGCACATCCGCGGTCGATCTGACGACGGCCGGTGGCGCGGTCGCGATCAATGGCCAGCTCATCATCGCCAACACGGGCGGACTGTCCGTGGATACCACGGCTACGTCGGGGTCGGCCGGCAACGTCACGTTCGCGGGGACCATAGACTCCGGCGACACATACGCGCTGATCAGCAGCTTTGGCAACGTCACCTGGACGGCTGCACTCGCGGACGCCAAGTCGGGTGTGGGAGCGGCGGTCGGGGACACCTATCTTGCGACCATCACCTCCCGCTTGGAGAATGCCGTCGCGAGCTACGACGCCCAATATGCCCAGTCGTGGCTGGGCGCCGCCCGCGTTTTCAACATCGGCACGGACAACCAGTGGCGCTGGGTCGCCGGTCCCGAGGGACTGCAGAACAACGGTAACGGCCTCGCGTTCTTCACCCAGAACGGGTGTCTCACCGGCGATTGCAGTGCCGGCGGGTACAGCGGCAGCGGCTCCTTCAACAGCGGCACCGCAATCAACGGCGCCTATACCAACTGGAATCCGGGTACGCCGGAGCCGAACAACTACGGAGGCACCAATCTCTCGCAGAGCGGCTCGGGCGAATGGGCGCTGCAATTCGTCGGCACGCAGGGCCAGTGGAACGATCTGAATCCGAGCTCGCATTTCCTG
>DASRZB010000098.1:0-2848 GCA_035653855.1 Acidothermaceae bacterium
CGCGAGTAGTTTGCCGAACGAGTCGCGCACCGACAATGACGCGCGGAGGCCTCGCGACACGATCACGACATACACCAGCAGGATCGCCATCAATCCAGTAAGGCCAAGCTCCTCACCGACCGTTGCCATGATGAAGTCGCTGTTCGCGAACGGCACGAGATCGGGACGGCCGTTGCCAAGTCCGGTACCCATCAGACCACCGGTCGCGAAGCCGTAGAGAGCTTGCACGAGCTGGTAGCCGGACCCTTGCGCATGGGCGAACGGATGCAGCCAGATCTCGAATCGCTCTCGTACGTGTGCGAACAGGTGGTACGCGACGTAGGTGCCGCCGGCGAACAGCAAGGTGCCGATCAGTAGCCACGACAATCGTTCCGTGGCGATGTAGAGCATCAGGATGAAGAAACCAAAGAACAGCATCGACATGCCGATGTCACGTCCGCGCACGAGCAGCGCAACACTGACCAGCCAGGCGAGTACGACAGGACCGAGATCACGGCCGCGGGGCAGGTCGATGCCGGCGAACCGGCGACCCGCAAGTGCCAGCGCGTCGCGCTTCGCCACCAGGAAGCCGGCCACGAAGATGACGAGCAGAACCTTGGCGAATTCCCCAGGCTGAATAGAAAATCCGGCGAATCGGATCCAGTTGCGCGCGCCGTTGACCTCGCTGAATCGGGCAGGCAGCACGGACGGAACCGCCAGCAGGATGAGACCGAGCAGCATCGATGTGTAGGTGAAGCGTTGCAACCGGCGATGGTCGCGAACAATCACCAGTACTGCGATGAAGCCGACGACTCCGATGGCGCTCCACGCCAACTGCAGGGTGGCATCGGCGCGGGCTGCCTTCGGCGCGACCAGGTCGAGCCGGTGGATCAGCACCAGACCGAGGCCGTTGAGCAGCGCGGCGCATGGCAACAACAACGGATCTGCGTACGCAGCAAACCTGCGAATGGCGATATGCGCGAGCAGCACGAGAGCGCCGAGTCCGAGGCCGTACGTCAAGATGTCGGGCGGCACGTGTTGCGAACGCGTCAGACCGACGTCGGCGTATGCAGCCAGGGCGATGATGACCGCGAACACCAGCATCGCAAGCTCGACGGAACGCCTCGTGCGCGGACGACGAGGCTTGATCGCCTTCGCCAGGCCGGCCGCACCGGTGGCCGCAGTTGTCATGGTGAACTCACCGCGCTCGGCGGGCCACTGACAGCCGGCGTGAGCGACGACGGCCCGGACGACGGTGGGCCCGACGAGGGAAGACCAGACGGCTCGGTCGACGGCGACGGTTGTGGCGTGGGCGCGACTGTCGGGACGGAATGCAGCTGACCGACGATTCGATCGGCGTCCGCCCTGTTGCGGGCACCGATGCCGTCAGCGACGCGCTCGCGTTCGAACGCCGGCAATGAGCTCATCGCGATGCCGGTGTGCTCGATGGGCTTGGAGAAGTTGAGGCCGAGCACCGATCCATCGATGCCCTTGTAGACGACGACCTGCTGACCGTCGCTACCGACGTAGAACTGGTGCTGCGAGTACCACCAGGTGCCGCCAAACAATCCACCGGCGACAACCAGTAGCAACACGACGACAAGAGCGGGTCCGCGCCAACGCCGTCGAGTGGGTTCATCCTCGGTGGCCCGGTGGGCGGCCGGTCGACGATGGATTCGCAATGCTGCTGCGCGACCCGCGGCGGTATCGGGCTGCCGGATCCGCACGTCCTCGCCATCGGCGATGGAGCCGCCAATTACGGGGGAGCCGGCGGCGGTGTTGCCTGCTTCGATGACATCGCACACCACGCAGGTCACGTTGTCGGGTGCACCGCCGCGCAACGCCAGATCGACGAGGGAGTCGACCACCTGCTCGGGATCGCCGAGCGCGAGTGCTTCGCGCAGCGTCTCCTTGCTGACAACGCCGGACAAGCCATCGCTGCACAACAGGTAGCGATCGCCGGCGCGCGCTTCGCGGATAGACAGATCCGCTTCGGCGTCCGGCCTGCCGTTGAGCACCCGCAGGATCACCGATCGCTGCGGGTGGGTCGGGACATCGGCTTCGTCGAGCTGACCGAGGTCGACCATGTGTTGCACGAGCGTGTGATCGTGGGTGATCTGCGTGAGTTCCCCATCGCGAAAGAGGTATGCGCGAGAGTCGCCTATGTGCGCGAGCGCGAGGCGGGTGCCACCCCACAGCAACGCGGTCAGCGTGGTGCCCATACCGTCGAGTTCGGCATCGGAATCCATCATTTGGCGAAGCTGGTCATTCGCCTGCCGGATGGATTGTTCGAGGACGCCGAGCAGATCGGACGGCGGGTCATCGTCGTCGAGGGGGGCCAGCGTCGCAATCGTCACCGCGCTCGCGACGTCCCCCGCGGCATGTCCGCCCATGCCGTCGGCGACCGCGACCAATCGCGGGCCGGCATAAACGGCGTCCTCGTTGTTCGTGCGGATCAGCCCGACGTCCGACCTCGCAGCGAATCGCAGCATGAGGCTCATCGCGAACTCATCGGCGCAGCTCGAGAACGGTCTTGCCGATTCTGATCGGCGTCCCGGTGGCGACTGGCGTGGGTTGGACGACCTTGGCTCGGTCGAGGAAGGTGCCGTTGGTTGATCCGAGGTCCTCGACCAGCCACTGGCCGTCGCGCTGGAATACGCGGGCGTGCCTCGTCGAGGCGTAGTCGTCGGTAAGCACGAGGGTCGAGTCGTTCGCCCGCCCGATCGTGACCGGCGCGTCGCCGAGGTTGATCGACGTGCCGGCTAACGCGCCGGCGACGACAACCAGCTTGCGAGGGGCCTTGCGCGAGCTCGGTTTCTTCAGCTGCTTCTTGGGTTGCGGCCGGACGACGCGGGGTTGCGCGCCGCCG
>DASRZB010000099.1:0-11615 GCA_035653855.1 Acidothermaceae bacterium
TTGCGGCGACGAGTGCCGCTAAACGGCTTGCGGTTGGTTGGATCACGGGATTCGCGGTCAGTGCAACGCCGTGCAGGACGAGCCGGACAAGACTGTCGGGCATAGCCTCGACAGCCGCATTGCGATGTTCAGGTTCTGCACGACTGGCGTGTTCGCGTCGGCAACGGCGCGGCGGGTAGGCCTGTACGACATCCACGCCCGCCACGCCTCCCCACCCGATACCGCAACCCAAATTCCCAAAAGTCGCCTGCGTCCGTTGTACCTCAATTCAGGACGCGGGGCGGTAAATCTGCAGCGTGAGATCCTTCCCACGAGCAACGGTTGACGTGTTAGTGATGTGGACGCTGCGACGCAGCAGAACTCATCGGCTGCTTCACAAGTTCGAACGCAAGAAGGCCGGCACAAACGACACCCGCAGCAAGCTCAGGAACCGGTGTAACGGTCGCCGCCAGTACCAACAACACCGCCAAGCCAAATGCCACGGAGGTTTGGCGCGACTTATCGTGCAGCCGCGCGCAGATCGTCCACATGGTGGCCAGCACGAGCGCCACAGGAACGGTGACGGCAAATGCTGTTTCCAAGTGGCTCGACGCGGAGTTGTGCCGCCAGACATCCACCCGAACCGCGAGGCCGGCGCCGATGGCCGCTCCTGACGCGAAGAGGAAGTAGTGGCCATAGCCCCAAAAGAACGTGTCGTGGTTGTACCGGTCGTGTACCCGAGCGAGTGCCTCACCGTTGTTTCGGGAGAAGTACAACCACCAGATGCTGAACACGATCAGCACGCCACCGGCAATCACCGAGATCAGACCCGCATGCAGTTCGTGCGCAGTCAATGCCTGCTGGATCGCAACGGTTGTGGAGAGCACGGTCTCGCCAAGCACGATGATGTAAAACAGGCTGTACCGCTCGGCGATGTGGTGTGGGTGCCACGGCGTGATGCCAGCTCGCTCGGCCCAGGCCGGCACGAGAAGTTCGCCCACGACCCCGAGACTGAACGCCGGCACCTCGAGCGAGTGCGGCAAGAAGATGAAGCAAACCCAACAGAGTTGGACGACGACAATGCCGGTCGCGTAGCGGCGCGCCGTCGCACGACGCGGCGGATCGTCGCCCGCGACGCGCAACCACTGCACCACCAGCGACGACCGCATGATGAGGTAACCCAACACACCGAGTGCGAAGTCGCCGTCGACCATGCCCGGGATTCCGGCAGCGAGCACGAGTGAGCCCAGCACGTGCAGTAGCGTTAGCAGGCGGTAACCGACGTCGTCGTTGTCGTAGGCAGACGCGAACCACGAGAAGTTGAGCCACGCCCAGAAGATGGCGAAGAACACCATCGCGAATCCGACAATTCCCCTGCTCCCATGGCCCTCCGACAGGTGGACGTGGAGCGACGACGCCGCCTGCGAAATCGCGACCACGAAACACAAGTCGGTGAAGAGTTCCAACGGTGAAGCGACCCGGTGCGCCTCCGCTGGATCGCGAGGCCGCAAGGGGTTGAACAACCGGCTGGCGGCTGGCGTAGTCACACCGGAACCTTAGGGTGCAGGCTGCGCTAGCCTGCCGACCGTGTTCACCTTGGTGGTTCGGTTTGACCTACCCGACGAGGCGGCCGTGCGCGCGTTCGACGAACTGACCGCAGCGGCCGTGCCGCTGATCCATGCGCACGAAGCTGGCACGCTGGTCTACGAGACCTACGCGGTTGAGGGCGAACCACTCGCCAGGGTGTTCTACGAGGTCTACCGCGACCGCGACGCCCATGACGAGCACGAACGGCAACCGCACACCGCGGCGTTCCTCACCGCCGTCCGCGCCCTGGTTAGTCAGATCCGCGTCGAGTACCTGTCGCCGGCTCAGCGCGCTACCTGATCGAGGCTTTAGGCGGCCGGCGACGACGGAAGCGTGACCTGAGTGACCGTAGCTCCGGGCGGCAGCTGGAAGAGGGAGGCGTCCGGCGTCGACGAGTAGCTCTTGATTTCGAAACTCGTGCTGTCGCCGGCGACCTTGACGTAGCCGAGGATGCCTTGAGCAGTGGTGCAGATCGTGCTCTCGCCAGCTTCGCCAGGCGTTGAGAAGTCGACGCAGGACATGGGGAAACCGTTGACGGTCATGGTCGACGACGTGACCTTGTCGCCGGCGAATCCTGCTGCGAGTGAGAACCCTCGAAGGAAGGTGACCCAGTGCGAGGGTGTGTAGAAGTCGTAGATCGCGTTCTGCTCTTCAGCCGCGCCCGGTGACAGCATTTGACACGCCCACGTGCCCTTGCCCGCCGAGCCGGACGTGTCGGGGGGCGTGCAGGAGTACTCGCCTGAGGAGTTCACGATGATGTCGATGCTGGGCGTGTTATTGGCACCGCCACTGCCTGCGCTGCTCGTACTCGAAGGCGTACTAGTGAAGGAGAGACCCTTTGGCGGCTGGACGGCATACACGACAGTGGTCGGGCTGTCACCGGTCGTCACGTACGTCGCCGTGAACGGCTGAGCCGCCCCGGACTGAATCTTGGTGGTGAAGGAGTCCATCGTCTTCTTGTTGGCTTCCACGTTGTGCGCGACCGACTTGACTTTGCTGATGGCTGAGCAGCCGCTCAGCCCCAACCCGCCGAGTGTGACGGCGAGCGCGACAACTCCGACGGTCCGCCGATGGCGAAGGACGAGGACAACGCGGTCGGTGGATGGGGTCATGCTGGGCCTCCGATGCTGGCACGCGAACGCGCGAATCCCGACGTTCTCATCGCGGAGAATACGACCTCCAAGGCCCAATGAGCGCCGTCGCGCGATGAATTCCGGGCGCCGTCATCGTCTGTATCCAGATGGTTACGTCTGCGCCATGCCCGACCGACCGCGTGGTCGTCGACTGGGACGTCGCCGGTCTGCCGGCCGACGTGGCGACGGTCGAGAGACTCGCGCGACTCGAGCTGGCCGGTCGACGCCACGGTTACACGCTTCGATTGCGCAACGCCTCCGGCGAGCTGACTGAGCTGATCGCGATGCTAGGGCTGCACAACGTGCTGCACAGCTGACAATCAGCCCTCGAATTCGAGCGGCAAGCCGAACAAGGGGAAGAGCGTCTCGGTCGCCAGGAAGAAGGTGAGCTCGCCGATCTTGCCGTCGCGTAGTTCGACAACCTGGAGTGCCCACGGCTCATAGCCGCCGCCCGCGCTCGGCTTGTATTGGCCGAACGCAGCCGACCCGTTCGCCGTCATCGTCGGGACCACTCGCGAGCCCTGGCAGCCGATGCCAGGCCCGAACCACCATTCGAAGATGTCGTCACGGCCCGACAGCCACATGTCGTACGGCGGCATCGACTGGATGGCGTCGTCGTGGATCAAGGCGGTCAGCGCCTCGATGTCATAGGCCTCGAACGCCTTGACGTAACGCTCGAGCAGTTCGCGGTCGGCCGCCTTCAACGGCGACGCAGACTCGGACGTCGATGGCTTTGCCGTCTCAAGCGTCGCGCGGGCCCGTTGCAAGGCGCTGTTCACCGACGCCGTCGTGGTCTCCAGGAGTTCGGCGACTTCGGTCGCCTTCCACTGCAGCACCTCGCACAGGATCAGAACGGCGCGTTGGCGCGGCGGCAAGTGCTGCAGCGCAGCGATGAAGGCGAGGCGGACGCTGTCGCGTGCGACGACAACGTCGGCCGGATCGCGGTCGGCGGCCACGATCAACTCGTCGGGTGCCGGCTCGAGCCACGTCGTCTCCGCCAGCATGTTCAGATTCGTCGCAACCGGTTCTTGGGACGGCCCGAAATCCATCGGCCGCGCACGTCGCTCACCACTTCGGCGCATGTCGAGGCAGACATTGGTCGCGATCTTGTAAAGCCACGACCGCAGCGATGCGCGACCCTCGAAGCTGTCGTAGCCCCGCCACGCCCGGATGAAGGTCTCTTGCACAGCATCTTCGGCATCGAACGGGGACGCGAGCATGCGATAGCAGAACCCGCGCAGTTCGACCCGGTACTGCTCGAACCGATCTTCGAGCTCCTGCGGCATGGCGGTCGTTGTGCTCATGGGCACATGCTAGGCACGAGCCCAGACAATGTCTCAAACGTTGGGAGAGCCGCATGCCTGCTCGCGAAGACGCCCCGCTTGGAGCGCCCTGCTGGATCGACCTGATGACCTCCGACGTGCAGCGCAGCCGGGCCTTTTACATCGAGCTCTTCGGCTGGACAGCCGACGAAGCCAACGCGGCGTTTGGCGGCTACTTCAACTTCCGCAAGGACGGCGCGCTGGTGGCCGGCTGCATGGCTCGCGACTCCGGCAACCCGATGCCGGACGCGTGGTCAGTGCACCTGGCCACCGACGACGCCGCGAAGACCTTGGAAATGGCGCTCGGCCACGGTGGGCGGGTCATGATCGAGCCGATGCATGTGGGCCAGCTGGGCACGATGGCCGCCGTCATCGACCCGGGCGGCGCGGTGGTTGGCGTCTGGAAGCCCGGCCTGCACAAGGGCTTCGGCGTCCTCGGCGAGCCCGGTGCGCCGAGCTGGTTCGAACTGCACACCCGTGACTACAACGCCGCCGTCGCCTTCTACCGCGACGTCTTCCACTGGGACGCGCAGGCGATGAGCGACACACCGGAGTTTCGGTACACGGTGCTGCGGCACGGCGATGCCCAGCTGGCCGGGATCATGGACGCCTCGGTCTTCCCGCCGGATGGCGTCCCCGCGCACTGGGGCGTCTATTTCGGTGTCGCCGACACCGACGATGCAGTCGCGACCACGCTCGCGTTGGGCGGGGCGATCGTGCGGCCGGCCGAGGACACCCCCTACGGCCGGCTCGCGGTCGCGACCGACCCGACAGGTGCGCAGTTCCGGCTGATGAGCGTCGACGCCAGCGCCTGAACGGTGACCATCGATGTCTGTTCGGCACCTATACATATACGGAGTTTCCGGCTACACATGATTGGTAGGTAGCAAATAGGGCAAATCGGGAGCCGATGATGACCGCACAGCCGCAGCAGCCAGCGCAACCCGAGCAGCCAGCACAGCAGCAGCCTGGCCCGCACACGCTATGGATGATGGCCGGCGGCGAGGTCACCTTGCTCCCCGTGGATCTCGACAGCGGTCTGCAACGCGGTGTCATCACGCATTGGCTCACCGGCGCGGCCGGCCTCATCGTCACTATCGGCGTCCGCACCAGCCGCGAGGCCGCGGCGATGTGCTCGGGGCAACGGGTGTGGGTATCGGGTCGAGAGGCCGCCGACGAAGAACTGATCGTGCTCGAGGTGATCGCCAGGCGTGCCTGCGATCAGGACGACACCACGCTGATCCTGACCGGTGTCTTGCCACTCGCCCGCGAACGGCGCCGCAGTGCAGTACGTGCGGCGACACGGCACCCAGCCACGCTGACCTACCCGGACGGGACGACGGTCAAGGGCGTCGCGACGGATCTCTCCCACTGCGGTTGCCGCATCGATCTCAACCAAGCCGACCTCGCGCGATCGGTCGGCGCGACTGCGGAAGTTCGGATCGAACTCCCGGGGAACAAGAAGTTCGCCCTAACGGCGGAGATCATGCGCATCGACCTGCAGACCGGCGAGCTAGGCATGCGGTTCGAACCCACCGAGATCGACCTCGCACCGATCGACCGCCTCGTCTACGCCACGGTGAAACGGCAGAAGATCACCGAGGAGTACTGACCCCTCGACCGTCCGGCCGCCGCTGGGCGCCGGTCGCGGCCTGCGCGTTGATCACGTTCAGCCCCTTGACTTGGAACGACTCACAGTTAACTATTGTGCTAGTTACCTAGTTAATCAGGAGTCGCCGTGATCGAGTTCCATCTCAACGCGTCGTCGGGGGTGTCCCCCTACCAGCAGTTAGTCCAGCAAGTTCGACGAGCGTTGGTGTTGGGCTTGCTCAGCGCAGGCGACCAGCTGCCGACCGTCAAAGACGTCGTCGCCCAGCTGGCCATCAATCCGAACACCGTGCTCAAGGCCTATCGCGAGCTCGAGCACAGCGGGCTCGTCGCAGCGCGCGCGGGCGTCGGCACCTTCGTCACCTCGACGCTGAGCGACTCGTCGCGTGCCGCGCACGGACCTTTGCGCGCAGAACTCGAGCAATGGTTTGGAAAGGCGCGTCGGGCCGGGCTCGACGATGAGAGCATCGAGGCCCTGTTTCAGGACACCTTTCGGTCCCTAGACGCGCAAGGTGTCGCATGACCGCCGTCCTCGATGCGAGCGGACTCGGCAAGCGCTACCGCCAACGCTGGGCGTTGCGGGATTGCACCCTGCAAGTACCAGCCGGACGTGTCGTCGGTCTCGTCGGCCCGAACGGAGCTGGCAAGACGACGCTGCTGCAGCTCGCGGTCGGCTTGCTGCAGCCCAGTGCAGGGCACATCGCGGTTCTGGGCGACAGACCCGCGGCAGGCCCCGAGCAACTCGGACGCGTTGGTTTCGTCGCCCAGGACACTCCCGTCTATGCCGCGCTTTCAGTGAGCGACCACCTGAAGTTGGGCGGCTGGCTCAATCCGCGCTTCGACGCAGCCGCAGCGCAACGCCGCATCGACCAGCTTGGCCTCGACCACAAGCAGCGCGCGGGGAAACTGTCCGGAGGCCAGCGCGCGCAGTTGGCGCTCACCCTCGCGCTCGCGAAACGACCCGAGCTGTTGATCCTCGACGAACCGGTGGCGAGCCTCGATCCCCTCGCTCGGCACGAGTTTCTGCAGCATCTGATGGAGAGCGTCGCCGAACACGAGGTCAGTGTCGTGCTTTCGTCTCACCTGGTTGCCGACGTCCAGCGCGTGTGCGACTACGTGATCGTGCTTGCCGGGTCGCGGGTGCAAGTCGCAGGCGACGTCGAAGAGTTGCTCGCGTGCCACCACCGGCTGACCGGTCCGCGGCGCGACGAGGCTCAGCTCCCTTCCGACCAAGAAGTTATCGAGGCCAGCCACACCGATCGCCAAAGCACATTGCTCGTCCGAACCGGCGGCCCGATTCTCGACCCGGCCTGGACTGTCGAGCAGGTCGGTCTCGAAGACCTGGTGTTGGCGTACATGCGCCGCGCCGGCCAGTCCGATCGGGTCGGCAAGTCGCACCTTGGGAGCGTCAAATGATCAGGCTCAGTTGGCGCCAGTTCCAAGCCCAGGCTGCAGTTGCGTGCGGCCTGCTCATCGCGGTGCTGATTTTGTTCGCGATGACCCGCGGGAACATCGATCACCTTTACACCGTCTTCGCCAAGGCCAACGCCGCCTGCTTGAACAATCCCGACTGTCCAGGGGTCGGCATCCAGCTCAGCAAACTCGACCAACTGCTTGAGCTCATCGGCACCGCACTCGTCGTCGTCCCGGCTCTGATCGGAGTGTTCTGGGGCGCGCCGCTCATCGCTCGTGAGTTCGAGAACGGCACGCATCGCCTTGCGTGGACGCAGAGCGTCACTCGCACCCGCTGGCTTGCTACCAAACTCGCCGTCGTGGGCCTGGCCAGCATCGTGGCGACCGGATTGTTGAGCCTGCTGGTCACCTGGTGGTCGTCACCGATCGACCGCGCGCACCAGAACCGGTTCGGGTCGGGGTTGTTCGGAGAGCGCAACATCACGCCGCTCGGGTATGCGGCGTTCGGTTTCGTGCTCGGCGTGGTTTTCGGTCTACTTATTCGGCGAACGCTGCCGGCAATGGCAGCCACGATCGTGGCCTTCTTGGCTGTTCGAATGACATTCACCTACGTGGTGCGTCCGAATATCTTCTCGCCGAGGCGCGAGACGCTTGCACTCGATCCGAACAACATGGGCTTCGGGACCACCAACGGTGGGCCAGCCACATTGATGCCCAACCCACCCAACCTTCCGAATGCGTGGGTCTATTCGGCGCACATCGTCGACAATGCAGGACACGGACTCAGCTCTGCGACAGTGGCGGCCACCTGCCCAAGTCTCCCCTTCCCTGGCAATGGTGGGCCGCTGCCAGGATCAGGTACCCGCGTGCGGGTCGCGGGGCCGGGCGGCGTCGAAGACGCCCTGCATGAATGTGTGGCGAAACTCAGCGCCACGTACCACGAAGTGGTCACGTATCAGCCCGCGAACCGTTACTGGACCCTGCAGTGGGGCGAGACGTTGGTCTACTTCGCCGCCGCTCTAGCCGTCGCCGGATTCTGCTTCTGGTGGATTCGCAACCGCGCCCGGTAACGGACAACCGACATCGCTGTTGCTGCGTCCTTGGGTCGCAACTTCGGGCGGGACGGCGGGAGGCGGCTGACAGTGCTCCAGCGCGCGATGCCCACTTGGCGAGGTACAAGATCGTCGGGGCGGGCGGTCAGCTTGGTCGTCGTACTCGCCGCATTGGTCGGTTGCGGCAGCGGGCTGCACGATGCCCCGGCCTCCGGTTCGACACCTGCTCTGTCCAGTCCCGCACTGTCGAGCCCACCACGGTCGTCCAGCCCGCTCCCCCTCTCAAGCGTGGCGCCGTCAACGCCCGTCTCGTCATCGTTGGCAGCGAGTTCGCCCGTCGCTTCGTGGCCGAATCCGGCTGCCTCGAACTTTTCGGTTCCCCCGGCCGTATCGACACCGTCGGTGAGCCTGGTCTATGTCGACCATGGTGTCGCCCTCGTCGGAGTCTCGCCGATAGGCGGAGGCGATCAAGGTGCTCAGCCATCGACGTTGTGGATGAGCACAGACCTCAGTCACTGGCGCGACGTCACTCCGCCCGCCTCACGGCGGCCGTTCGAGGGCAACCTGTACGTGATGTTCGACGAGGCGTCGTTCCTCAGCCCGACCATCGGCTGGGTCACCACCTGGAACAGCTGGAATCTCGGAGTGACGATTTACCGCACGGCAGATGGCGGCAAGAGTTGGACCACCGCTCTGACAGGCAGCGGCCACGGCGACCATGCTGGAGACGCCGACTGGATCCAACTGCTGAGCCCGACCGTGGCGTTCGACGAGAACATCGCAGCCACCGCACCACACATGTCGCTGTTGGTCACGACGGACGCCGGGGCGTCGTGGAGCACGGTGTACAGCCGTCCCCCAGAGGACGGGTCGACCCCACCGCCGGGCGGTCCGTTCGACCTACCGATGCTCTTCACCTCGCAACTGCGCGGATTCGCTGCAACCGCGATACCGCCCGCGGAAGGCGACTTCAACGAAGGGTTCTTCCAGACCACAGACGGCGGGGCTTCCTGGACCGTGCTGACGCCCCCACGCCCGCCGTCGACGACGACCTGTCCGTCGGACAACCTCGGGACGGTTGAGTGCCTGTTCGCTCTACCGTCATTCAGCGACGCGACTCACGGGGTGCTCGCGACCGAGATCGTCAACGGCGCTCATGCCAGCGTCGGATTCGACGTCACTACCGACGGCGGTTCACGCTGGCGATTAACGACCACCGTCGACGTCCCGATTCCGCTTGTTCCGGCCGATAGCTACCCGAAGTCCTACGCGCTGGCGTCCACCCCATCGAGTCGGAACTGGTGGATCGTCTCCCCCAACGCGCACGGTGTGACGACCCGAGACAGTTCCGATGCCGGGAAACACTGGTCAGTCATCGACACCAAGGACGTGCTCGGTGCACCAGAGCAACTGGACGCGCTCGACGCAACGCACGCACTCCTGATGACAGACGTCATCACGTCGGAAGGCGCGACTGGCGCGCTCTATGTCACGAACGACGGCGGACGCAGCTGGAAATCGCTCTTCGGCAGCTGAGCAATCCGATTGCGGCGCGATAACTTCGACGCATGAACCTCGTGAACGGCTTCCTGACATTCATCGGCGTCTACAACGGCAACAGTCGGTGGTACCTCTTCTGGGGCGGCTTCGGTAGTTGTCTGAGCGAACTCGCGATCCTGGTGGTCGTGTGGCGCAAGATCAACTGCCACGCCAAGGGCTGCTACCGGATCGGCCTGCACCACGTCGAGGGAACGCCCTACATCACCTGCGGCAAGCATCATCCGACTCATCCGGGCAGCGGTGCGTGCACTGCCGAGCAGATCGCTCAGGCGCACGCCGCCGCTCACGCCACGTAGCACGGGGTTCTTCGGGTCGGACGGCGATGAGTTCCGTAGGCATGGACCGTCTGAATGGGTGGAACATGTGGCGGGAGACAGAGCCGCCGTAGTCGAGAGGACGTACCGCTATGCCGGACAAGATCACCGCGAGCCTGTGGTTCGACACCGAGGCCGAGGCGGCTGCGAACTTCTACACCTCCGTGTTCAAGAACTCCCGTGTTATCCGCGTCAACCGCTACACCGAAGCAGGCCCACGCCCAGCCGGGACGGTGATGACCGTCGAGTTCGAGCTGGACGGGACGCGATTCGTCGGCATCAACGGCGGCCCGCAGTTCAAGTTCGATGAGGCCGTCTCGTTCCAGATCAGCTGCGAAGACCAGGACGAGATCGACTACTTCTGGGAGCGGCTTACCGACGGCGGCGACGAAGGTCCGTGCGGCTGGCTCAAGGACAGGTTCGGCCTGTCATGGCAAGTCGTCCCAACGGGGATGGAGGAGTTTTTCGGCGATCCCGATCCAGGGCGATCGGAGCGCGCCATGAAAGCAATGCTCGGCATGGGCAAGATCGACATCGCCGAGATCCGACGAGCCGCTGACGACGTCGCGGCCTCCTGATCATGCTGCACTACCGTGAGACTGTGACTGACCGGCAAGTACCGAAGTGGCGTGAGCTCAAGCCGCTCTTGCGCGCGAAACCGTTCGATCCCAATCCGACCCGTCGTCGGTTGGCCGCGGCGCTGACGATCGCCGATCTCCGGTTGATCGCGCGGCGTCGCACGCCTCGCTCGGTGTTCGACTACACCGATGGTGCCGCCGGCGACGAGATCAGCTTGCGCCGTGCCCGCACACTCTTCAGGGACGTCGAGTTCCAGCCGTCGATCCTGCGCGACGTCTCGGGCGCCGACATGACCACCCGCATGTTGGGCAAACCCTCAGCGCTCCCGTTCGCTTTTGCTCCGACGGGCTTTACGCGCTTGATGCATCACGAAGGTGAGCGCGCGGTTGTGCGGGTCGCCGCGCGTCGCGACATTCCCTACGCGTTGTCAACGATGGGCACCACGTCTATCGAGGACGTCGCGGCCGCGGCGCCCGATGCTCGCAAATGGTTTCAGCTGTATGTATGGAGAGACCGCGCCGCCGCGGAGGATTTGATGAACCGCGCAAAGGCGGCCGGGTTCGAGGCGCTGATTCTCACGGTCGACGTGCCGGTCGCGGGCCCTCGACTACGCGACACGCGCAATGGGTTCTCGATTCCGCCCGCACTGACCGCGAAGACAGTTATCGACGCAGCCACCCATCCGGCGTGGTGGCTCAACTTGCTCAGCACTCCCCCACTCACGTTCGCGTCGCTCACCGAATCCGGCGGCACCGTCGCCGAACTCATCGACACCCTGTTCGATCCGTCGATGACGATCGCCGATCTCGAGTGGTTGCGGTCGTTTTGGGACGGACCGCTCATCATTAAGGGCATTCAGACTGTGGACGACGCGCGGCGGGTCGTCGATGCGGGCGCGGACGCCGTCGTGTTGTCCAATCACGGAGGCAGACAGCTCGACAAGGCGCCGGTGCCACTCCGCTTGATCCCCGATGTGCTCGATGCAGTCGGCGATCGCACCGAGGTGTGGACCGATACCGGCATCATGGCGGGCGCAGACATCGTGGCCGCAATTGCCCTTGGCGCCCG
>DASRZB010000100.1:0-5799 GCA_035653855.1 Acidothermaceae bacterium
GTAGGCGTAGGACTCTCGCGTCGTCGGCTCGATCACGTGGTTGGGGAACCACGTCTCCTCGACGTAGTGACGAAACGTCATGTTGCCTGCGCGGAGGTCACCCGGCCGGCCAGCGGCCATCGCCGCTTCGGCAGCCTTCCACGCATGGTCGGAGGCCCGGCGTGTTCGAAACGAGCCAGCCGACCGTTGTTGGCCGCGCACATCTTTGTAAAGGGCCGCGTATCGGGGCTTGCCATCCGCGCCAATTCGCTTGCGACTGAACCCCATCAAGCCACCTTGATCGTCTGTCACCCAGGTGTCACCGAACCCGGTGACACGGGCCACTTTTGGCTGATACGGCCTAACACCGAAAACAGCCTCTGACCTGCGACTTTACACTATTTAGGCGAAGGACAAAAGGGGCAAATCGGGCGCTCATAACCCAGAGGTCACAGGTTCAAATCCTGTCCCCGCTACCAAGGAACGGCAGTTCGAGGGCCTGATCACCGATCTCGTGGTCAGGCCTTCGCCTTGCTGGCGCGGAAGCGGCGCATCCGAGGACCCCGTCAGTCGGTCGTCAGGTGACACCAGCGATGATGATTCGTGCGCGTTTTGATAGCGGAGGACGACGAGGCGCTGCGCAGCGTGCTCATCCGCGGACTCACCGAGAACGGCTACGTCGTTGATGCCGTGGGTGACGGTGAAGCCGCGCTGGGCTATTTGGCGAGTTACGAGTATGAGGTCGTGATCCTCGACTGGCGGATGCCGAGAATGAACGGCTACGACGTACTCGCGACGATCCGGAAGCGACGACTCCCGGTCCCGGTTCTGATGCTGACAGCGATGGACCGGTCAGCGGATCGGATCGCCGGCCTGGACGGCGGCGCGGACGACTACCTCGTCAAGCCGTTCGACTTCGGTGAGCTGCTAGCTCGCCTGCGCGCGTTGCAGCGAAGGCCGTCGGTGGTCACAGGGGTTGTCTTGCGATGTGGCGATCTCAGTCTTGACCCGGCGTCTCGCGACGCACGCGTCGGCAACTTGCCGCTGGCCGTGACAGCGACCGAACTGGCGATTCTCGAGCTTCTCCTGCGACGTACTCCTGCGATCGTGACTCGCCAGTCGATTGCAATGAATGTGTGGCCAGTGGAAGCCGACGGCATCGGATCGAACACGATCGACGTCCATCTGGCTCGGCTGCGCGCCAAGCTTGTCGGCTCACACACACGTGTGGAGACGGTGCGCGGCGTCGGCTATCGGCTGTTGCCGTCGTGAGTCGACAATGAAGATGGCGATCCCGCTTCGCCCAGCGTTGCGGGTCGCAACTGCCGCGACAGCGGTTGTCGGCTTGTTTTACGCACTGATCGTGGTCGGCATCCTGACGTTGGTGTCGAACAGGCTTCTGCACGAAACAGATGGCCGGATAGCCGAGCAACTCGCCAACGCTCGGCAACTGTCCCCTACACAACTCTCATCGCGGGCAGAGCTCAGACGCGATTCAGATGATCCTCCGGTGTACTACTGGCAGGTTAGTGCGGCTGGTGTCGTGACTGCGGCAAGCGCAGACGCGTTCTCGTTCCCCGTCGCATTGTTGCGTGGGCAGTCGACCGGACCTCGCACCGCTTTTGTCGATGGCAGGGACTTTCGCTTCGAGTACGTCTCGAAGGCCGACGGCTCACGGATCTATGCCGCGGAGAGCCTCGCGCAGCCGCACCATGTGCGCAGCCTGCTCATGACGTCGGCGATCGTCGTGTCGCCTGCATTGCTGGCGGCGGTATTCGTCAGCGCCTTTGTCATTGGGCGGTCGGCGTCCAAGCCTGTCGAGAGTGCACGCGTGCGGCAGTTGGAGTTCACCGCTGACGCCTCGCACGAACTGCGTACTCCGCTTACTGTTATCGAGGCAGAGGTCGGGTTGGCCCTCACGACCGAGCGGTCCGCGAGCGGCTACCGCGATGCACTCCAACGGGTCGCCGATGAGACCCCTCGATTGCGCAAGATTGTCGAGGACATGCTCTGGCTCGCGCGCTTCGACTCCGAGCCGCCGTTGCCCCAGGCTGAGATCGTCGATCTGACAACCGTGGCGCAGCAATGTGCCGACCGATTCGGTCCGGTGGTGGCGTCGAGAGACATCCAGCTCCGCCTCGAAGTGAACGGCGACGACCACCCACACGTCGCAGCCGCGCCAGAGTGGCTCGACCGGCTGATCGGCGTCCTGCTCGACAACGCCACTCGCTACGCGAAGTCACCGGGCCAGGTTGCCATCGTGGTCGACAGCAGTTCCGGCCACGTGGCTTTGACGGTGTCCGATGACGGCCCCGGCATTCCGGTCGCGGAGCGGCCGCGGTTGTTCGACCGGTTCCACCGCGTCGAGGAAAACGGTGGTCAGGGTGCGGGCCTCGGTCTGGCGATTGCGGATGCGGTTGTGCGAACGACGCATGGGCGTTGGTCGGTGGGGGAGTCGGCGCTGGGGGGTGCCCGGATGACCGTGACCTGGCCGCGGGCGCGAACCCAGTCGGCGCCAAAACTGCCCTCGCTACAGCCCTGAATTGGGTTTTTACATGAGTGCTGGCCACCAGGACGGCACCCCGCGCGCGGCAGCGGCCCCCGCCTCGACCGGTGCGCGCTGGCTGTGGTTGGTTCCGCCGGGTACGGTGCCCACTCCTGCCAACTGGGCGCTGCTGCCGTTGCGCGCATTTCTCGGTGTGACCTTCTGCTTTGCGGGATTGCAGAAGCTGGCGAATCCGGCCTTCTTCGACGCTGCCAATCCCGCGTCGATCCAGGCCCAGATGGCTGGCGCAGCGCGCCGCAGCCCGATCCACGACCTCATCTCACCGCTCGCGCACCACGCTGCACTCATCGGTGCGGTGATTGCGTTGGGGGAGGTGGCGGTCGGCGTCGGAGCCTTGCTCGGCTTGCTGACCCGAATCGCGGCGATCGGTGGATTGTTGCTGTCGCTCAATCTATTTCTCGCGGTCAGCTTTCATACCAGCCCGTATTACACGGGCAGCGACATCGTGTTTGTGTTCGCATGGATGCCGTTCATCGTCGCCGACGGCGGCTTGCTGTCCCTTGATGCTCTCGTCGCCAACGTCGTCGCTGCTCGACAGTCCCGGCAGTCAGGGTCCGGAGCGCCCAGTGACGTCGACCGGCGCCGAGTCCTTGGCGCGGTTACTTTCGCGGCTGCGGTGGTTGCGGTTCTCGGTGCGGGCGCGGCGGCTGGGCTGGGACGGATCTTCAATACCGCGTCCCCGACACGGTCCTCCGATGAGCTGTCGAACGGATTGGACTCACCTGCCGTGAGCAGTTCCGCGGCCTCGCAAGCACCGCCGACAGCCTCCACCAGTTCCACGAGCGCGAGCGCAATCGCGCCAACGCCGACTCCCTCCGTGACACCCACCGCGACACCCACCGCGAAGCCGACGCCCGCCACCGCTACCCCGAAGCCGAAGCCGCCAGGGACCAAGATCGGCCCGGCAACCGCCGTCCCGGTTGCTGGTTCTGCGGCATTTCAGGATCCGGCCACAGGTGACCCGGCGATTGTCGTCCAACCCAAGGCTGGCAGCTTCCTCGGGTTCGACGCCGTCTGTCCGCATGCTGGCTGCACGGTCGGCTACGACCAGCAGCGCGTGCGGTTCGTTTGTCCCTGCCACGGTTCGGAGTTCAACGGGACCACCGGCGCGGTGGAGGTCGGCCCGGCGAACCGCGGGCTGCGTCGTATCACGGTCGCGGAGGGCTCGGACGGACAGCTGTATGCCCGATAGCCACCGGAGATATCGCCAGCGTTGGGTGTTTTCGGATGACCGCGATACTCGCGTTCGGTTCGTGGCTAGTGCATGCTTGAAGCCAACCGGGCGTCTTTGTCCGGTACAGGGGGCCCGATGACCTGGATGGGTGAGCGCGCCAGTTGGATGATTCGGCTGCGGAACACGATTCCGTCCCGCGCCGGATCTGCTTACTGTGTGTGCGAATGCTCAGCATCAGCGGCGCGGGTATTTCTATGGTGACAAAGACCGGCAACCGTGGCGTCGTGTGTGCCACTGACGATGTCTCGGCGCGCATCGAGGACCTCCAGTTCACGTTGGGTGAGGGACCTTGCGTCGATGCCGCACAGTTCGGCGCACCGGTGATGGTTCCTGACCTTCGCACCCCCGACGACATCGTGATCGAGCGCTGGCCCGCATTCATTGAGGGTGCTGGGGCTGTTGGCGTCCGCGCTGTGTTCGCATTTCCGCTGCGAATCGGGGCAATCAACGTCGGCGTGCTTGACGTCTACCGAAGCGATCCCGGACCACTTCGCGACGGGCAGTTGCGTGCAGCGCTTCTTGCCGCCGACGCGGCCGCCTTGGCGCTCCTGCATACCGATACCGCAAGTGACGACCTGTTCTCCGATGACATCGGTGCCCGTGTGGCCTACCAGCTCCAAGTGCATCAGGCCACGGGCATCGTGCAAGTTCAGCTTGGTGTCCCAACGGAGGAAGCGTTTCTGACACTTCGCGCGCGTGCGTTCGCGCTCGGTCGACCGCTGGTTGACGTCGCGACGGATGTCGTCGCGCGTCGTCTTCGTTTTTCGGTGGAGGATGAATGAGTAACGGTGATGTGGCCGGTGGATCGGCCCAGGACCGAGATCGTGAGCAGTTGCTGGCGGAGACTTTCGTCGTCCTTGCCGACACACTTGTCGATGACTACGACGTCGTCGATCTTTTGCACCAACTGGTTGATGCTTGCGTGAACCTGCTGGGCGTGACTGCCGCCGGCCTGCTGCTCGACGATCAGCGCGGCAACCTTGCAGTCGTCGCCTCCTCGAATGAGGAGACCCGCTTGCTCGAGGTACTCCAGCTGCAAAGCGACGCCGGGCCGTGCCTCGACTGCGTGCGAAGCGGTGTCGCGGTCAGCGTCGATGATCTCGAAGCCGACCAGAACCGCTGGCCGGTGTTCGCTGAGGCTGCAATGTCGGCCGGGTTCCGGTCGGTGGCCGCCGTTCCGCTGCGCCTTCGCTCAGAAACAATCGGTGCATTGAACATGTTTCACGCTGCGCCACACCCGGTGCCCCTCAATGACCGACGGCTCGCGCAGGCGCTGGCCGACGTGGCAACCATCGGTATCTTGCAGCGACGCTCGAGCCATCGCAGCGCGCTGATGGCCGAACAACTCCAACACGCACTTAACAGCCGGGTCGTCATCGAGCAAGCGAAGGGCGTGCTCGCCGAGCGAAATGGCGTCGATATGGACGCCGCCTTCACCGCGCTGCGCCGCTACGCCCGCAACCACAACCGCAAGCTCAGTGAGCTGGCGATGGAAGTCGTGCGCGGCGAGATCGATCCAACCTCTGTCCAGTCCGGACGCCGGGTCACCTGAGGCGCGAAATCTGTCGCAGCCCTTGGTCGGCGAGGGCGAATGCTTCGCCACCTCGATTCGTCACTGTTTGCGAGCTTTTTGTGTCATCATGAAGAAGTTCCACGTGCTTGGGTTCGTCTGGACCTTGCCCCTCGGCGCGTCAGCCTCTAACCGAAGGCGGCGAGTGGCATGACCGAGCGGCTGATCGACGCACCTGACGCCTTCCTTCCATCGCAACCTGTCGTTGTGTGTGCCTGCGGCCACGAGTCGGCTCGCCACGATCGGACTGCCGTGCGCTACTGCCTCGCAACGGCGTCCAGCGAGTTGCGTCGCGACTGCATTTGCACCATCGCGCAGGCGCAGCCGATGAGTCGACGATGAGTTGCCAACCGTGAGGGCGGCCATCGAGGACGTCTTGGTCGCAGGTGAGCGAGGCACACCGGCGGCCGACCGGCTGTGCGTGGCTTGCCTGCCCCTGCTCGGAGTCGA
>DASRZB010000101.1:0-9701 GCA_035653855.1 Acidothermaceae bacterium
CGTTGTATCCACTTCGTGAAGGCGTTCCGGCTGGCGAACATCGGGATAGTACCGGAAACTATCGGAACTGTCTCGGCGACGTCGCTCGCTCAGAACCGCCAAAGATAACGGTTCGGGAAGGTTCCCAGGAAAAGGTTGACCCGGTGAGATCGCGAGCCTTACCGTAGCGCCGCCGTCGGAACTATCGTGACGTTCTCGGTAACTTTCGGTACGACCGGTGACGGGCGTACCCCACCTCCGGGCACCCGTGTCGAGTGCGGGACCCTCGCTGAAGGGACGTTCATGACGAGCCGCACCAACCGCTTACCTCGCCAACTCGCCAAGGCGACTGCCATCGCGGCAGTTGCAGCCTTGGCCTTAACCGCATGCTCGAGCTCCAAGAAGACTGGGGCACCCGCGAGCTCCGCAGCTAGCACTCCCGCGGCTGCCACCTCCGCAAGTAGCGCGCCGACGACCGCGGCAAGCGCACCTGCGTCGTCGCCGGCTAGTGGCGGCCAGCTCAACGGGGGCAAGCCCGTGACACTGACGTGGTGGCACAACGCGAGCACCCAGCCCGGCCTGGGCGCGTTCCAGAAGGTGGCGACCGATTTCCACGCTGCCAACCCCAACGTCACTATCCAGGTGCAGCCGATCCAGAACGAGACCATCAAGACCAAGATCCAGGTCGCGCTGCAGGGCACCCCGCCCGACATCTTCCAGCAGTGGGGTGGCGGCGCAATGGCCATTCAGGCGCAGTCGGGCAAGCTGGCCGACCTCACGCAGCTGACGTCTAGCTGGATCGGTCAACTCGGCAAGAGTGCCGCAGGTTGGGCAGACAACGGTAAGCAGCTCGGGGTGCCTTACGACTACCACGTGGTTGGCTTCTGGTACCGCACCGACCTGTTCGCCAAAGCAGGCATCACCACGCCCCCGGCGACTATGACCGATCTGCTGGCCGACATCACGAAGCTGAAGGCGGCCGGCATTACGCCGATGACCGTCGGCGGCAAGGACAAGTGGCCCGATGCCTTCTACTGGGAGAACTTCGTATTGAAGGAGTGCCCGAAGGACACCATCACATCAAGCATCGCGGCCGCTAAGTTCACCGATCCGTGCTTCGTCAAGGCCGGTAACGATCTGAAGACGCTGCTCGACGCGAAGCCCTTCAACACCGGCTTCCTTGCCACTCCTGCCCAGCAGGGCGCTGGCAGTTCAGCCGGACTGGTCGCCAACGGCAAGGCAGCGATGGAGCTGCAGGGTGACTGGGAGATCCCGACGATCATCGGTCTGGTTCCCAAGGACCAGGCTACAAAGGTCGAAGGCGAGATGGGCTTCTTCCCGTTCCCGTCGATCACGGGTGGTAACGGCGAGCCCGGTGCGGCACTTGGTGGCGGCGACGGCTTCTCCTGCTCGACCAAGGCACCGGACGCTTGTGCTGCGTTCCTGCAGTACTTCACGAGCGCCCCGGTCGAAGAGGAGCTTGTGAAGGCTACGGCCATCAGCATCCCGTCCAACGGTGGCGCCACGTCGGCGATCACCGACCCGACGTTGCAGAAGGTGCTCACCTACTTGCAGGGTGTGTCGTACAACCAGCTGTACTTCGACCAGGCTCTACCGACGAACGTCGGCAACGCCGTGAACGACGCGGTGTCGAACTTCTTCGCCGGCCAGGGATCACCTCAGGACATCGCGGACTCAGCTGGCAAGGCGGCAACCCAGTAACTGCAGTGTCCAACTGCACTGCGGTGTCCAACTGATTGGTGAAAGCTCGTCATGGTAAGTGAAGGGCACACCACGACCCGGCCCGGGCAACCGGAGCCGGGCGTGGTGCCTCCCGCTCGACAGGCTCCCGGCCGGAAGTCAACCCGGTCGGGAGTCCGTCAGCGCCTGGAGTTGACGCTTCTCCTCGGCCCGGCCTTTGTGCTTTTCGTCGGGTTCGTGCTGGTGCCGATCGGGGTCGCGGTCTACTACGGCTTCTTCAAGTGGAGTGGGTTCGGGCCGCTCAACCACACCGTCGGGCTAGCCAACTACCGGCGGGCGTTCTCCGACACGGTGTTCCTGCACGCGATTCAGCACAACGTCACGATCGCGCTGCTGTCGCTCTTCCTGCAGCTGCCGCTGAGCATCGCGCTCGCGCTGCTGCTCAATCGCCAACTTCGTGGTCGCGGCTTCTTGCGGCTTGTGGTGTTCGCCCCCTACGTGCTCTCTGAAGCCGTCACAGCGGTCATGTGGTTGATACTCCTGCAGCCCGATGGATTTGTTGATCAGGTCTTCAAGCACGTCGGGCTCGGCAGTCTGGTGACGACCTGGCTGGCCAACACCCATGTCGTTCTCTACACGCTGTTTGTGGTCATCACCTGGAAGTACATCGGCTTCGGCGTCATCTTGTTGCTCGCCGGTCTGCAAGGCATCCCGACGGAGCTGCGAGAGGCTTCTGCACTCGACGGCGCGAGCCCATGGCAAACGACGCGGCAAGTCGTCTTGCCCCTCCTCGGTCCGACCATCCGGATCTGGATCTTCCTGTCCATGATCGGTTCGCTGCAGTTGTTCGATATTCCCTGGATCATGACTCTCGGCGGCCCGGCGGGTGCGTCGACCACGATGTCGACATACCTCATCGACAAGGGCTTCCAGAGTTACGAATTCGGTTACGGCAGCGCAGTCGCGGTGATCTTGTTCATCTTCTGCTTCGCGTTCGCCTTGCTGTACCAGCGTTTTGCACTACGCCGCGACACCGCAGGCGCTCTGACGAGGATGGCGGGATGACGGCGACCACGCAGCTGCTGACGGTGCGCGCAAAGCCGCCGCGCAGCCGGAACAAGGCGTCGAGCTCACCGCTGGCGACGGCGCTCGCTTACTTGGCCGCCGTGGTCATCATCGTCGTCACTGTTGTGCCGATTCTGTTCATCTTTATCGGCGGCTTTCGTTCGACCCCAGCGATCAACAGTCATCCGACGGCGTGGCCACACCCCTGGCTTTGGTCGAACTACAGATCCATCGTCACGTCGCACACGTTCTGGCACTTCCTTTTGAACAGCGCGCTGATCGCCATCATCGCAACAGTGTTGGCCGTGTCACTCGGGTCGATGGCCGCGTTCGCTCTTTCGCGATACACCTTCAAGGGTCGCGAGGCGGTCTTCTCGTTCTTCACCATCGGCCTGCTTTTCCCGCTCACGGTCGCGTCGCTTCCGCTCTATCTCCTCCTACGTGATCTCCATCTGCTCGAGAACATGTTCGGGGTCGCGATGCCCGAAGCTGCCTTCTCGCTGTCGATCACGATCGTCATCTTGCGACCATTTATGCGCGCCGTTCCCGCGGAACTCGAGGATGCCGCGGTGATCGACGGAACAACCAAGCTGGGATTCTTCTGGCGCGTGCTGCTACCGCTTTCGATGCCCGCCTTGACGACCGTCGCCATCTTGGCGTTCGTGACGAGTTGGAATTACTTCATCTTGCCGCTGTTGGTGTTCAACAACCAGATCCATTTCACGTTGCCACTGGGGGTAGCGACGTTCCAGTCGCAGTACTCCGCTGACACGGCAAAGGTCTTCGCGTTCACGGCGTTGTCGATGCTGCCGACGCTCCTCTTCTTCACCATCGCCCAGCGCCGCATCGTCGGTGGGCTGACCGGTGCGGTCAAGGGCTGACCGCACCGGCCACCGGCTAACTTGTCCCACCGGGGTTCCAGCCACAAGATTCAGGGTTGCGGTCAGGGTCTTCACCGATGTGCCGCCCGCGGGCATTCGCCGATGATGCGGTGTGCGGAGCAGTCGGTTGGCACAGCACCTGTGAGCATGCTGTGGACCATGAATGTCTTTGATGCAGTCGTCAGTAGGGTCCGTGGTAAGTCGGAGCTTGTCGAATCCAGATGGGTGTGGGCGGTGTGATCGAGGCACAAGCGCTGACGAAGCGCTACGGGTCGAAGACTGCGGTTGATGACCTCAGCTTTGAGGTCAGACCTGGCTTCGTTACTGGGTTCTTAGGCCCGAACGGCTCGGGAAAGTCGACCACGATGCGGCTGCTGCTTGGCCTCGATCGACCGACTGCCGGCCGTTCGCTGATCAACGGCAAGTCTTACCTCGACTTTGCGGCACCATTGCACGAAGTTGGCGCACTCTTGGAGGCTCGCGCAGTGCACACCGGCCGCTCAGCTCGCAATCACTTGCGCGCGATGGCAGCGACGAACCGCATCCCACGCAAACGGGTTGACGAGATGATCGGGCTCGTCGGCCTCGATGATGTTGCTGGTAAGCGGGTCGGCGGGTTCTCCCTCGGGATGGGGCAGCGACTCGGTATCGCCTCGGCGCTCCTCGGTGATCCAGGCGTGCTGTTGCTCGACGAGCCGGTGAATGGTTTGGACCCGGAAGGCATCCTGTGGATCCGCAACCTGTTGAAAGCGCTCGCAGCTGAAGGTCGCACCGTTTTCGTGTCGTCACACCTGATGAGTGAGATGGCGGTTACGGCCAGCGAGGTGATCGTGGTTGGACGCGGGAAGCTCATCGCGTCAGGCAGCGTCGCAGAGGTGATCCGCGGCGCGGGCACGGGCGTGGTCATGGTGCGTACCACCGAGGCGGACCGCCTGGGGTCGCTGCTCATCGGCGCCGCGGGCACCGTGCAGAGGCTCTCGCCGGACCTGTTGCAGGTGAGCGGAATGGACAGTGCCGCGATCGGACTCGTTGCTGCCCGTGAAGCCATTCCCCTGATCGAGTTGACGCCGCAGCAGGCGACGTTGGAAGAGGCGTTCATGGAGATCACCCGCGACGCCGTGGAGTTTCACGGCAATGAACTGAGTGCCACGGAACTTTCACCGAGCACATTTGGGGGAGCGCGATGACAGCCACGATGATTGCCCGCACCGACGTAGGGTCGGCGCGCATCACCCAGGCCGGCGTAGTCCAGTCGGAGTGGATCAAGATTCGCTCGTTGCGCTCGACCTGGTTCAGCCTCCTGGCGGCAGTTGTCATGATCGTTGGCCTCGGCACGTTGTTCAGCGCGATTCACACGAGTCGCGTGGAACAGGGCCACGGCCCCGGCGGGCAGATCGGCTTGGACGCAACGCAGGTAAGTCTGCGCGGCATCTTCCTGGCGCAGCTCGCGATCGGAGTGCTCGGCGTCCTCGTGATTACCGGCGAGTACAGCACCGGCATGATCCGTTCATCCTTGGCCGCAGTCCCGCACCGGCAACCGGTACTGGTCGCCAAGGCACTGGTCTTCGGCGTCGTCGTCTTCGCCGTGTCATTGGCGTCGACTTTCGCTGCCTTCCTGCTGGGGCAGCAAGCGCAAGCTAGTACGCACGCACAGGCGTCGCTTAGCACGCCCGGCGCGATGCGCGCCATCGTTGGTGGCGCGATCTATCTGACGCTGATTGGCTTGCTTGCGGTCGGCCTCGGCTTCTTGATTCGCAATACAGCCGGTGCGATCGCGACGCTCTTCGGGATCGTCCTTGTCGCACCGATCCTTGCGGCGGCATTGCCCCAGCCCTATTCGAACGACGTGAGCAAGTACCTGCCGCTCAACGCCGGAACGCAGATCCTACTCACGAGGAACTTCGACCCCACACAGCTGAGCCCGTGGATAGGAATCGGTGTCACTGCCCTCTACGCGGTGGTCGCGCTGATCGCCGGCGCAATTATGCTCAAGCGGCGTGACGCCTGAAGTGCCGATAGCGTCAGTTGAGTCCGTACCTGGCGTCAGCTGTGCCCGCACTAGGTCTGCCCGCCCACGGCCCACTGCTCAGTTGGCATTCTGCGGCAGCGAGTTCGGGTGCCGCGAGCCGACGTCGGGTCGCCTGCAACCGATCGAAGAGGACAGCTGCAAACCGACGCATCAACTCGTACCCGAGTACCGGATCTGATGCCATCAGGCCGCGCAGCACGCCGGCGTCGAAGACGATTGCCGTGGTTCGCTCGAGTGCGGTCGCCGAGAGGTGCCAGCGGTACGGCGGGAAGAGCCACGACCAGCCCAGAGCGGCATCAGCGGCAAGAGTCTCAACCTCGACCCGGCCGCGATCGGCGATCTCGGCGTCGAGTCGAACCAGTCCCTGGCGAATGAGAATGAACTCGCTGGCCACATGGCCCTCACGGAAGATCTCGTGGCCCTTCGCGAAGGTCTCGCCATGAGCGTGAACGCCGAGCCGACGCAGTGACTCGACCGGGATCGCCGAGAGGAACGGGTGGCTAGCGAGCGCCGATGTGCGAAGTGAAGTAGTCATGAATCAATCGAAGCGCGGAGCCACGGTGCCGCTCAGTGCCACACGTCATCGTGGCTTGGGACCATCGGCCCGCTGATGGCGATGGGGGTATTGGAACGGCGTCTTATCTCAGGTTCCGCGACAGCGGGTCAGTCGAGGCAGGCGCGGACTGCAGACGGACTTTGACGTCGACCGCAATCGCTCCATCGGTGGTGACAAACACCGGATTTATATCAAGCTCTGCCAACTCAGGAATATCGGTAGCCATCGCGGCGGCACGTAAGACCATGTCCTCCAATGCGCTGACGTCAACCGGCGGACTGCCCCGGTACCCGGAAAGTAGCGGGGCCATTCGGAGCGATCGGATCTGTCTCTTGGCGTCGTCGGGAGTCATCGGGAGCAGATGGAAAGCACGGTCAGTGATGAGGTCACCTAAGACTCCGCCGAGACCGACCGTGACGACTGGGCCGAACCTCGAGTCGGCGACAACTCCGATAGCGGCTTCGATACCCGGCCCGACCATCGATTGCACGATCGCGCTGATCATCACGCCCCCGAGGCGAGCTTCCATCGCCTCATACGCCGCACCGACCTCCGCGGCCGAACGAAGGTTCAATTGCACCCCTCCACGGCCGGACTTGTCGATAACGGCCCCGGCTGCGACCTTCAACGCAACGGGAAAGCCGAGAGAGTCGGCAGCCGATGCGGCGTCCGCGGCATTTCTGACCAGCACGGTCGGGGTGACTGTCACGCCGTAGCTGGCCACGAAGGAGGCCGCGTCCTTGGCGTCAAGCCAGACATCACCCGTACCAGAAAGCGCCTTGTTCACGATCCCCCGAGCAGACGTGATGTCGATGTCGTGAAACTCGCGCTCGCTGCCGCTCGGACGTTGACGCCACGTCGCGTACCGAACGGCCGCGCCCAGCGCCTTCGCGGCTGGTTCTGGGAAAGCGAAGTATGGCGTGACGAGGCGGCCGTTCAAGGACCGCAGCTCGGCTGGCGCGTCGACCGCGCCGAGAAAGCAGGCGAGCACCGGCTTCGTGTCGACGTCGGCGCGAACCGTAGTGACGGCGCGAGCAAAGGCGCCGCCGAACCCTGACTGGACTGGTGCGTACACGGCGATGACCGCATCAACGTCGCTATCGTCAAGCAAGACCCTGAGCGCGGCCTCAAAGGAGACTGGGTTTGCCGCAGCGCCAAGATTCACCGGGTTGCTGATGGCACCGCCCGCCTGGACTAGACCCGCCAACAGGCGTCGTGTCACGTCGCCGAATGGCACCACATCGAGCCCAGCAGCGCCACACGCGTCGGTGGTGAGCAGCCCCGGGCCGGCCCCATTGGCAACGATCGCGACACGTCGGCCGGCGGGCAGCGGTGCGAGATCGAAAAGGGTTGCAACATCGAACAATTCAGCGAGCGATTCCACTCGCGTAACGCCAGCCTGGTCGAACAGTGTGTCCGCGGCAACGTCGGCGGTCGTGGTAGTCGCGAGCCGCGACGCATTCGCGCGGTCAGCGGGCTCTGCTCGGCCAGACTTGACGACAACCACCGGCTTGCTGCGCCCCACTCGCGCTGCTATACGAGCGAACTTGCGCGGGTTGCCCAACGATTCAAGGTACAGAGCACACACCCGGGTGGCTGAATCCGCTTCCCACGCGCACAGTAGGTCGTTGCCCGAGACATCGGCCTTGTTGCCTGCAGAGACGAAGCTGGAGATTCCGACATCCACCCGAGCTGCATACGCCAACGCGGCAGTACCGACCGCCCCGGATTGCGCCATCAGCCCAATCCCACCGCGGGCGGGTAGCGTCGGCGACAAGGTCGCATTGAGGGCGACTAGCGGGTCTGTGTTGGCGATTCCCAAGCAGTTTGGACCGATCAAGCGCATGCCCGCAGAGCGGCACGCGCGTACGAGTTCGTCTTGACGCAACTGCCCCGCGGCACCGACCTCGGCGAAACCTGCCGCGACAACGACGACTCCTGCGGCGCCGGACGCGGCCGCCTCATTAACGACACCGAGGACCTCACCTGCTGGAACGGCGACAATGACGACGTCCACCGGATGCGGCACCTCGGCGAGAGACCGATGCGCTCGGATGCCTGCCACCCGGTGACCCGAACGGTTCACCGCATGAAGGGCACCTCGGTAACCGCCTCGAACGATGTTCGCGAGCACCTGGTGGCCTACTCCGGCCGGATCGACACCTGCGCCGACGACCACAACTGAGGCAGGCGCCAGGATCCTTGCCAGCGACCTAGCGTCCGCCAGCGCCTCCCGAGTGCCGACGGCGCGGCGGAAATAGTCGTCAAACCGCAATGGAAGCTCGACGTGCACGACATTGGTTCCGGTCTGTTTTGCCATCGGCAAGCCGGCATCGCGAAACAGATGGAGCATTGGCCCGTTGCTCGGCAGCACCTCGGCGACGAATCGGGCAATGCCACACCTCATTGCCAATGCGCTGAGATGCTCGAGGAGGAGCATGCCAAGGCCGCGACCGTGTTGAGCGTCGTCGACCAAGACGGCGAACTCCGCGACCGTGGGGTCGTCATCAAGGCGCTCGAACGATGCGACTCCCACCACGTCGTCACCGATTCGTGCCAACAGCGAGCCATGGTCGTCGCCGGGTGGACGGGTCATACGCTCCACGTCGCGGCGGGAGTTGGCCTCCGACACCGAGAAGAAGCGCATGTGTAACGCGTCCGCGGAAGCTCGGCTGTACATCCGATCGAGGTCGGCGGCGTCACTTGAGCGCACCGTGCGAATCCGCGCGATCCCCGCGTCGACGAGAAGCGCATCCACGTCGACGTCGGGTACGTCCGCGGGCATGATCTGCTGCTAGCGAATGACTACGACAGGGCAGGCTGCATGGTGGACGGCTTGCGCGCTGACCGAACCGAGTAGCAGCTCCGCGAATCCACCGTGTCCACGTGAGCCGACAACGAGCAGATCGGCGTGTGAGCTGCGCTCGACGAGGATGGACGGGGCAGCGCCGTGGACGACATTGGTAATCACGCGGTCAGCCGGCAAGTCGACATCTGCTGCCGCCTTCTCGACGATTTCGCGTGCCTGCGCTTCGGGGTCAAGCCCCGCGACGACGAGCGGTAGCCCGTACGACACCGGACGGGCCCACGCAATCAGCAACTCCAAGGTGCCGCCGGTATTCTTGGCTTGCTCGATGCCCCAGGCGACGGCTTTCTGACTCTGCGGCGATCCGTCCACGCCGACGACAATGAGCGGTCGGCTGATCTCGGGTGTTGTCATGGGTCCTCCTTGTTCGATGGGCCAAGGATCAGGCCTGCGGGCACGCCGCCGTTACGGTCATTGGTCCTTATTGCCCAGCCGCTAGGTCCTTCGTCTCACCGGGTGCTGAAGCGGGCAGCCCGCTTGCGAAGGTGACGCATCCTGCTGTACCGCGGTCGTGGAGGCTCTGCCGCGGTCGTGTCCCGGTAGAAGTAGCGCTTGCCGACTTCGATGAGAGCGAGGTATCCGACGACCATGCCCACCAGTGCCGCGAAGAAGGCCCCTGGAAGC
>DASRZB010000102.1:0-8309 GCA_035653855.1 Acidothermaceae bacterium
AGCCATGCTGGCCTATCTGCGGGACGGGGAACGCCGCGCCTTCGACCTCGGCAACCGCGGCCCGATCCGGTTCACCCCCGACGGCCAGGTCCATCCGGAGATTCTCGAAGCCTACTGGCGCTGCGGTTTCTATGTGTTCGAGGGCGTGCTCGACGCCGACGAGCTCGCCGACATCGAACGCGGGGGTGGTGGCGCGGTCGGCGTCCGACGCGCCGGCTCGAGCGACGTGGGCGGCGGCTACGACGGCCCCAACGACGTGGTCGTGGGGATCTTCGACCGCGGCCATTAAGGCTCGGCTAAGTTCGCCGAAGTCGTCGATCCTGGGCCGGCGCTGCGGAACCGGAGGTCCTGAACGGTCGCAAGAACGACCGTTGACGACCAAGAGTCGAGCGGGCGTCCGGTCGGTTGCTTGACCCACTGAGAGCCCGCGCATAGCCTCGGTGAATAGTGAGAACTGCCCCGCAACCGCGGGTTTACGACATCTGACATTCGCGACAATTGGTGCTGACGACACGCTAGAAACACACTGGGCTCTCGGGCCTTTGACACGACTCATCCACCCGGCGCAGGCCGTGGCGGTTTCTTTGTAGGGGTTCGGCGGTAGCTGGCAGCAGGTGGTGCCGGTCGTCGTCCAGGCGTGAGGCTCCCACGAGGAGCTTCTCCGCCTGGCTTGGTGTTTGTCGTCGTTTGCCGTTGTCGCTCGGTTCTGCGTCGGATGCAGCTTTATTGCTGCGCCCGACACAGGAAGGAGCCCGGCACATGCCCACGGCGGTCCTGGTCGGGCTGGTCATCGCGATGGCCCTGGTAACGGTTGCGGCGAGCGCGGCCGTGTTTGTCGTCCTTCGCCGGTCTGCGGCCAGCGAGGCCACGGCGGCCGGAGCGCTTGGACTTGACGCGACCTACGCCGAACTCGCCGAGCTGCGTGCCCAGGCGCTGGCCGACGCAGCCGAGACCCGTCGTCGCGCGCAGGAGCAAGCGGATCTTGTCGAGGACGCTCGCCGTGCTCATGACGCCGAGGTGGTGCTGCTGAAGGGGGAGCTCAGGGACTTGCGCTCCGACCTTGAACGCCGCGAGCACCGGCTCGCCGACCGCGAGGCTCGCATCGACGCCGTGCAGCGCGATGTCGAGGTGCGTGAGCGCGACCTCGCCAAGCTCGAGTCGGAGGTCACCCGACGCCGTGCCGAACTCGAGGACGTCGCCGAAGAGCGCCGGCTCATCCTGGAACGCACTGCCGGCCTGACCGCCGAAGCTGCCAAGGCCGAGTTGGTCACCACGATGCAAAACCAGGCCAAGCGCGAGGCGGCCATCGTCGTCCGCGATATCGAACGTGCCGCGACTGAGGACGGCGATCGGCGAGCGCGCAACATCGTGACGCTCGCTATCCAACGGGTCGCAAGCGAACAGACCGCCGAGTCCGTGGTGTCGGTCCTGCACCTGCCGAGCGATGACATGAAGGGCCGCATCATCGGCCGCGAGGGCCGCAACATCCGCGCGTTCGAGACGGTGACAGGGGTCAACCTGATCATCGACGACACCCCGGAGGCCGTGCTGCTCTCCTGCTTTGATCCGGTCCGGCGCGAAGTGGGCCGCATCACGCTGGAGAAGCTCGTTCTCGATGGCCGCATCCATCCCCATCGCATCGAGGAGATCTACGAGCGAAGCGTTGCCGAGGTCGAACAGCTGTGCGCCCGCGCCGGCGAGGACGCCCTCGTCGAAGTCGGCATCACCTCGATCCATCCCGAGCTCGTTGCGTTGCTCGGCCAGCTGCGTTACCGAACCTCCTATGGCCAGAACGTCCTGAAGCACCTCATCGAGTCGGCCCACCTTGCCGGCATCATGGCCAGCGAATTGCGGCTCGACCAAGCACTCCTCAAGCGGTGTGCGCTGCTGCACGACATCGGCAAGGCACTCACCCACGAGGTGCAGGGCAGCCACGCGATCATCGGTGCCGAGGTGGCCCGCAAATACGGCGAGAACGAGGACGTCGTCCACGCGATCGAGGCACACCACAACGAGGTCGAGGTGCGCACGATCGAGGCGGTACTCACCCAGGCCGCCGACGCGATCAGCGGCAGCCGGCCAGGGGCACGGCGCGAGTCACTGGAGTCCTACGTCCAGCGTCTCGGACGGCTCGAGGAGATCGCGACCTCCTACGAGGGCGTCGAGAAGGTGTTCGCGATGCAGGCCGGTCGCGAGGTCCGCGTAATGGTCTTGCCCGACCAGGTCGACGACATCCAGGCCCAGGTCATCGCTCGTGACATCGCCAAGCAGATCGAGGAAGAGCTGACCTACCCCGGACAGATCAGGGTGACCGTGGTCCGCGAGTCGCGCGCCACCGAGTTGGCTCACTAAAGGAGATCGCGTGCCCGCACTGAAGGTCTTGTTCATCGGCGGCACCGGCATCATCAGCTCGGCCTGCTCGAGGCGTGCCGTCCAGGTCGGCATCGATCTGACGGTCCTCAATCGCGGGACGACGACCAGCCGCGCTCTGCCTGACGGGGTGCGTGTCGTTCAAGCTGATGCCCGCGACCCGGCATCGGTGCGTGCCGCATTGGGCACCGAGACATTCGACGTCGTCGCCGACTTCATCGCGTTCACACCGCAGCACGTCCAGGCCGACATCGACCTCTTTGCTGGGCGCATCGGCCAGTACGTGTTCATCAGTTCGGCGTCGGCATATCAGAAGCCGGTCGGTCGGCTGCCGATCGTCGAATCGACGCCGCTGCGCAACCCCTATTGGCAGTACTCGCGCGACAAGATCGCCTGCGAAGACCTACTTGTGAGCGCATATCGCTCGACTGGCTTCCCGGCCACGATCGTGCGTCCGTCACACACGTACGACGAGACGCTCGTTCCCTGCATGGGCGGCTGGACCGACATCGACCGGATGCGTCGAGGGCAACCCGTCGTCGTCCAAGGCGATGGCACTTCGCTCTGGGTGATGACGCATCATGACGACTTTGCGAAAGCCTTCGTCGGGTTACTTGGCCACCCCCAAGCGATCGGCGACAGCTTCCAGATCACGTCCGACGAATGGCTGACCTGGAACCAGATCTACCACCTGATGGCGGCAGCGGCGGGTGTCGAGCCGGTCCTGCTGCACATCGCGTCAGACACGATCGCCGCGTTCGATCCTGAACTCGGCGCGTCGTTGCTCGGCGATCGAGCAAACTCAGTGATCTTCGACAACGCCAAGGTGAAGTCGTTAGTCCCTGACTACGTCGCCGCGATCCCGTTCGCTACTGGTGCCAGGCAGATCGTCGACTGGTACGACGCCGACCCGGCAAGGCAGGTCGTCGATGCCGATCTGAACGCGACGTTCGACAAGTTGGCAGCGTCGGTGTCGTGAGCAAGGTCTCACCAACTGCGCCGGCAGTGGGCCTGTCCTTACCGCTGCGTGTGCGGCACGACGAGTCCCGACTCGTATGCAGTGACGACCGCTTGGGTCCGGTCACGCAGCCCGAGTTTGCGCAGCACCCGACTCACGTGTGTTTTGACGGTTTCCTCGTTGACGACAAGCCTGGCCGCGATCTCGGCATTGGAAAGACCCTCGGCGACCAGTCGTAACACCTCGGTCTCGCGAGGGGTCAGCGTGCCAAGACCTGCGATGCCAAGGGCGGCAGCGGCGTCGACGTTCGATCCGCGACGTTGCGCCGCGAACTCGCCGATGAGGCGGCGAGTGACACCGGGCGCGAGCAGGGCTTCGCCGTCCGCTACGACCCGAACCGCATCGAAAAGTCGCTCGGCGGTGACGTCCTTGAGCAGGAAACCGCTCGCACCGGCACGCAGTGCTTCGTAGACGTATTCGTCGAGGTCGAAGGTGGTCAAGATGATGACCCGCGGGCGGAACTCACCCGAGTCCGCGAGACGGCGGGTTGCCTCGATGCCGTCCATGCCGGGCATCCGCACATCCATCAACACGACATCGGGCCGCAACTGCTGACACAGGCGGACGGCTTCTGCGCCGTCGTCGGCAGTTCCGACCACGGTGAAATCAGGCCTGGTGTCGAGTAGCTCGGCGAACCCGGCGCGCACGACCTCATGGTCGTCGGCGACGACGATCCGTACCTGCACGGGCCCGGCGGTCATCGGGTGGTCGCAGCTGTGGCGGGCAGTGTCGCCTCGACGAGGAACCCCCCGCCGATCGCTGCGCCGAACCTCAATCGCCCGCCAACAGCCGCAGCGCGTTCGCCCATGCCAAGGAGCCCGTGCGCACCCTCGGGCGTCTCAAGCGGTGGCCCAGGGCCGTTGTCGCGCACGCGCACGCACACCACCTTGGCTGCGTAACGCAACTCGACGTCGACCGCAGCGCCCGGGGCGTGCCGCCGTGCATTTGTCAGCGCCTCTTGCGCGATGCGGTAGGCGGCCAGTTCGACGCCTGGATCGAGCGCGACCGGTGAGCCGTGCACGATGAGCCTGGTGCCTGATCCTGATGCACGGCGGGCGGCGTCAAGTAGTTCGTTCAGTTGCGCGAGGCCTGGTTGCGGACGCCGGGACGCGACCGGGTCAGTGTCGGCATCTTCGCGCAGAACGCCGAGCAATCGGCGCATCTCGGTCAACGCCGTGCGCGCGGTGTCACCAATTGCCGACAGTCGTTGCGCGCCCGCAGCGGGCATACCTGGCGTCGTCAGTCGCGCGGTTTCCGCTTGCACGGCGACCATCGAGATGTGGTGGGCGACGACGTCGTGTAGCTCGCGGGCGATGCGCGCGCGTTCACCGCGGGCCGCATATTCGAATGACGTTCCCGCGAGTAACGCTTGGGCAGCCGTGTGGGCCTGTGCTGCGCTTCGCGACTGTGTTGCGGCCCCGGCCCATGCTGCTGCCGGAATCAATGCCGCCAGCAGGATCGTCAGGATTCGGCGCTCACCATGGCCTGGATCGGCGAATCCCAGCACGACGAAGGGCATGAAGATCAATACGGCGATGAGCCCTATGTCGCCACGGCTGAGGCTGTAGGTAGCGACCAGCAAGGCGATTGCGCCGGCGATCGTCAGGGTGTGAAAGGGGACCACCGAGAGAATGCTCGCCACGGAGATGACCACTGCGGCGGCGGGGGCCCGCAAGAAGATCAACGGCATGGTGGTGGTGAGGGCAAGCAGGCACAGCACGAGGCCGAGTTCTGCGGATGCGGCGTCCGCTGCAGCCCGCGTGATCGACTCGGTCGCCGCAAGAACTGCTAGTGCGGCACCGCTGGCTTTCACACCGTCGAGTCTCGCGATATGCAGCCGCTCACGCGTCCCTCTCGTGGGTGACAGCGATGTCCCTCCTTCGAGGGACGGCGAAGATGGCTCGCCAGGGTGACGACCGCGACTGTCGTCGGTACCTAGCCTTCGTGCCATGGAAGCCACTATTGCGGTCAACGGCCTGCACAAGCGATTCGGGCCGGTCGTCGCCCTCGACGGCGTCTCGTTCACCGTGAGCCCGGGCCAGGTCACGGGCTTTGTCGGTCCCAACGGCGCGGGCAAGTCCACCACCATGCGGGCCATTCTCGGCCTCGATGCGGTTGACGAGGGTACCGCCACTGTCGGGGGGCGGCCGTACCGAAGCTGGCCCCACCCGCTCCGCCAGGTCGGTTGCTTACTGGACGCGGCCGCGCTCCAGCCCAGCCGCACCGGACGCAACCATCTGCTGTGGTTGGCGCACTCGCAGGGCTTGTCGAGTCGGCGAGTTGACGAGGTCATCGCTCAGGCGGGTTTCGACAAGGCCGCCCGGCGCAAGGCCGGCGGCTATTCGCTCGGCATGCGTCAGCGGCTCGGCATCGCGGCGGCCATGCTCGGCGATCCGGCTGTGCTGATGCTCGACGAGCCGTTCAACGGCCTTGACCCCGAGGGCATCGTGTGGGTCCGCGGGTTCTTGCGCTCGCTGGCAGCAGAAGGTCGGGCGGTACTCGTTTCCAGCCATCTGATGAGCGAACTGGAAGGCGCCGCTACGCATCTGGTGGTGATCGGTCGCGGTCGGCTGGTCGCCGACACCAGCGTCGCTGAGTTGATCGGGCAGGCATCTGCGGGCTTGGTCACTTTGCGTACGACGGCGCGAGCGGAAGCGACCACAGCACTTGCCAGCGCCGGTGCAACCGTCGCCACGATTGACACGGACACCCTGACCATCTCAGGCCTCGCGACCGAACACATCATTCAACTCCTGAACGAAAACAACGTGCCGTTCTTCGAGGTGTCCGCGCATCGGGCCAGCCTCGAAGAGGCGTACATGGACCTCACGAGAGGGTCGGTCGAATACCGGGCCGTTGACCCGACGGAGGATGCCCGGTGAGCACTACGGTGAGGCCCTACCAGTCGAGCGTGCCCGCTGCCCGCGACAACTTCGCGCAGCTCGCACTCGCGGAGTTCACCAAGCTTCGCACGGTACGTGGCTGGGTCGCCGGACTCGTTGTCGGCGCACTACTGATTCTGGGGATCGGCTATCTGTCCGCCGCTGGCAGTAGCCGATCGTGCAGCCCGGCCAGTGGCGCCGCGAACGGCCCGGCGAGCGGGCCCGCGAGCGGCGGTGGGTGCGGCTCGGGCACCCCCACCCTTGGGCCGGGTGGCGAGCCGGTAACCGACAGCCTCTCGTTCGTCCATCAGCAACTGGTCGGCGACGGCAGCGTCACTGCCCGCGTCACATCGCTGCTCGAGCGACTGCCAAGTGACGGCGGCGGCGGGTCGCCTCAACCAGTAGTCGAGCCTTGGGCCAAGGCCGGCCTGATCGTCAGGGCCAGCACCACCCAGGGTTCGCCGTACGCGGCAGTCATGGCGACCGCGACGCATGGCGTGCGCATGCAGTACAACTACACCAAGGACATCGCAGGTAGCGTCACGACAGTCTCCCCGACGTCACCGCAATGGCTTCGATTGTCGCGATCGGGAGACACGCTGACCGGCTATGAGTCGGTCGACGGGCAGAGCTGGACGAAGATCGGTGTCGCGACGCTCAGCGGATTGCCTGCGTCGGTACCGGTCGGGTTGTTCGTCGCTTCGCCCGACCACGACGTCACCACGGAAGAAGTCGTGGGCACGTCGACGCAGGGCGGTCCTTCGATAGCGACCGCGTCATTCGACGACGTCAGCCTGCAGGGCAGCGCATCGGGTGTCTGGCAGGGCACTCAGATTGGCTACAGCGCCAGCGACACTCCGAACACCTTCACCCAGTCGGGGGGCACCTTCGCCGTCACCGGCTCGGGAGACATCGGACCGATGGCATCAAGCGGCGGGGACAACAACACGATCAGCGGCAGCCTGATCGGTGCATTCGTCGGACTGATGGCGATGGTCGTGATCGGCGCGCTGTTCATCACCGCCGAATACCGTCGCGGCCTGATTCGTACGACCCTCACCGCAAGCCCGCGTCGCGGCCGGGTGCTCGCCGCTAAAGCGGTCGTCCTCGCATGCGTCGTGTTCGTGCTTGGCTTGGCCGCGTCGGCGTTCACCATGTGGTTCGTTGATCGGCTACGCCGCAACAACGGCACCTACATCCAGCCTGCGAGCTCACTCACCGAAATCCGAGTATTGGTTGGCACGGCCGCGTTGCTGGCCGTCACCTCGGTCCTTGCCCTGGCGGTCGGCACAATCGTGCGTCGCAGTGCGGCCGCGGTCTCAGTGGTGATTGCTCTCACCGTGCTGCCGTACATCCTGGGCGTGTCGTCGATCGGAGCTCTGCAGTGGATGCTGCGCGTGACGCCGGCGGCTGGATTCGCCGTCCAGCAAACCTTGCATCCGTACCCACAGGTCGACGGGGTCTACATCGCCTCGGCGGGGTACTACCCGTTGTCGCCGTGGGAGGGATTCGCGGTTCTGCTCGCATGGACGGCGCTCGCGCTGGGCTTGGCGTTTGTACTGCTACGCAAGCGAGATGCATGACCCTCACGCTGCACGCCGAGTGGACGAAGTTTCGAACCTCGGCAGGCCCATTTTGGCTGTTACTGGCGGCGATCGGCGTGACGATCGGGCTCGGCGCGGCCGCCGATGCCAGTGCGGCATGTGGCTCGGCAGCCTGCAGCCAGGACCCCGCGAAGATCAGCCTCGCCGGCGTCTACCTGGGCCAAGTCTTCGTTGCCATTTGCGCGGTAACGATCATGAGCGCCGAGTACGGCACCGGCATGATCCGCACCACCTTGACGGCGATGCCCAACCGCGTTGCGGTGCTCACAGCGAAGGCAGTCGTAGCCACCGGCTGGGCACTCGTGGCAGGCATAGGTGGTGTTGTCGGATCGGCCGTGGTCGGCCAACTCGTACTTCCTGGCAAGGGTCTCACACCAGCCAACGGCTATTCGTCGCTTGCACTGTCGGATGCCGGAATGCTGCGCGCTGCCTCTG
>DASRZB010000103.1:0-2714 GCA_035653855.1 Acidothermaceae bacterium
CTCGTGCTCGAGCTGATCGAGCACGAACTCGACCGCCACAGAGCAGATCCCGCGAATGTCGTGTTCGAGATCACCGAGACCGCCGCCATGCAGAACCTCGATCGAGCCCAGCAATGCGCGGAGCGTCTGGTGGCGCTCGGCTGCGGCCTCGCCCTGGACGACTTCGGCACCGGCTTCGCAAGTTTCACATACCTCGCACGCCTGCCGTTCCGATACCTGAAGATCGACATCGAGTTCGTGCGCAACCTCGCGCGCAACCCGCACCACCGGTCAATCGTCAAGGCAATCGTGGCGCTCGCCGGCGACTTCGGTCAGCAGACCATCGCCGAGGGCGTCGAAGACGAACGCACCGCCGACATCCTGCGCGACTTGGGCGTCACCTGTGCGCAGGGCTACCTCTTTGGGCGTCCCGCGTCGATCTGGTGAACGTAAACGCGGCTCAGCCGAGCGGCACGAAGTATGTCTTGCCTTGCGCGACCAGATGCTTCTTGCGTGGGTGCGCGACGCTGGTCACGGTGATGCTGTCCACGACGGCCTTGAACAATGTGCCGTCGCAGAGGTCCTCGGTTAGCCAGGTCGTGCCGAGCACGGTCGCTGCGGCGGCTCGGCCGGAGGTCTTGAAGCTGCCGTGCGCCTTGCCCCAAAGCTTGCGGATCACGGTCTTCGCGGACGCTGACGCGGCGGTGGCAGAGAGCGCCGATTTCTTCCTTGGGCAGCGGGCGAAGCTTCCGCCGCTGAGCGTCTCGGCGGCGAAGCCGTTCTTGGATTGCGTGAGCGTGAATTCGCCGTCGTAGAAGTCTCCGGATTCGGTGCCGCCGCTGGGCGTGGCGACCGTGACAGCCACCGTACCGTGGGTCGCGTTGATCGTCGAACCAAGCGGAATGTTGGCGGCGCTCGATAGTGGGACGAACGTGCTGGTGCCGGGCTTGCGAATCAGGACGGTGCCCTTCACCGGCGCGACGTCGCCTGACACCGTGAGTACGGGCGCTGTAGTCGTGCCGGTGCTCTGCGCGACCGGCAACGCCAAACCCTCTGCGTAGCACCCGCCGCCGACGGTTGCGATGGCTTTCGGCGAGCCGCCGCTGAGGCTCGCCGCCTCGATCTTCTCGGTGTGGCAGTCCAGCCAGTAGACCTTGCTTGAGTCGATTGCGATCTGTGCCGCCTCGCCCGCGCTGATGAAGGTCCCGTTCACCCCAGAGCCGTTGAGGTTGGCGCGGCCGATACTGCCGTCATCGCCGGTGCTCCAGTAAATGGAGCTCGCGTTGACGGCGATCCCGAGTGGGTAGCTCAGCCCGCTGATGAAGCTCGCGTTGGCCCCGGTGCCATCGAGGTTGGCGCGGCCGATCGAGCTCCCGGCACTGGCGTCGGTCCAGTAGATGTAGCTGGAGTCCACCGCGATCCCGACCGGGCTCGTGGTGCCGGTCGAAATGAACGCGTTGTTGACGCCGGTGCCGTCGAGGTTGGCGCGGCCGATCGTGTCATCGCCACCGTCGGTCCAGTAGACGTACTGCCCGTTGACCGCCACGCCGACGGGTCCGTTCGCGCCGCCGGTGGAGATGAAGCTCTGGTTGACCCCGGTGCCATTGAGGCTGGCGCGACCGATCGTCTTCGCCGTACCGTTGGCCCAGTAGAGGTAGCCGTTCACGGCGGTCATCTCCTGAAGCCCACTCGCGCCGGTGATGAAGGTGTTGTCCACCCCGGTGCCGTTGAGGTCCGCACCGCCGATGCTGTTCGAACCGGGGTCGGAGTAGAAGATCTGGGGAGCAGCGCCGCCCGCCGCCGTCGCGGCCGGCACGCCGGTGCCGGCCAGCGACACGGCCAGGAGGATTCCCGCCGTGCATGCGAGCGCACCCAGAACGATCTGCCTGAGTCGCGACATCTATGCCTCCGCCAGCTCCACGATCGCGGTCAAGTTACACGACGCTGACCGCAAGACGTTTCTCTCGAGTGTTCGCGTCGGGCGAAACGGCTGCGTCGTCAGTCGCCTGCGTCGGCTTCGAGCAGGGCGGCCATAGCGGCGCTGCCGCGCTCGATCGTCGGGCGCATGTTGGGATCGAGGTGGAATGCGGCGCTGTCGTAGTCGTCGGGCAGCGTGCCGCGTAGGTGGAGGTCGAGTGCCAGCAGGCGGGGGTAGTAGCCGCCCCCCATGCAGAAGATCGCGTCGTAGGTTTGTCCGGCGATCTCGTGGGTGTCGAGCGTTGTCGCGTGTTGCAGTTCGAGCGTGACCGTTCCGTCGCTGAGTCCCGGCGAGAGGCGCAGCTCGATCTCGTCCGCGCCACCGCCAAGAGAGACCTTGAGCAGCCGCGGCGCGTCGCACACCAGGATCGTGCCGGACCCCATGTTCACCTGTTCGAAGCGGCCACCGACCCGCAGATCACCCGTGACAGGCACGTACCAGCGGCGTAGCCGCTCCGGGTTGCTGCAGGCGTCCCACAGATCCTCCACGGTCGTCTCATAGGTGCGTGTGAACACCGCGACTCGCGCCATGCCCGCGGGAATCATGCGGCGCCGCAGTTCGGGGCCGGGCTCATCGTAGATCGTGGTGTCAATCGTCATCTCGTGCCGCCTTCCGTATCGGGATTTGAATGAGAAGCCCGTCGCGCACGATTGCCGCGTGTCACCTCGACGTCAAGCGCGTCGAGCCGCTGGTTCCAGAAGTGTCGGTACGGCTGGAGCCACCGATCGACCTCCTCCAGCGGAGCCGCGTCAACTGC
>DASRZB010000104.1:0-2045 GCA_035653855.1 Acidothermaceae bacterium
CTGCTCACTCGACCAGCCATCGTGCAAGACCACGCCAGGCGCACCTGGGCCGCGGTTGCGCGCGTCGTCCATCCGGGCATCGGCCTGGCCGAACAGCACGATCGGGATCGGATGGCGGCCGGGCTTGCGGAGCTGCAGGAGATCGCCGCACGCACGCAGCTCATCGACATGATCGCGCTCCAAGTACGCACGGTGCCCGACGACGGCGCCGAACGCGACGCGTGGGTCACCAGCCACACCCGCGCGGGTGCGCACCCTTTGCCTCTGCGGGTCAACGCGCTGTTGACGAGTGTGCTGACACCCGCTGCCGTGCGCAGCGAAGCGTTCGTCACCGTCGTCGTCCGCGAAGACACAATCTCGCGAGCGGCTAAGGAATCCGGCGGCGGCGTCGATGGGCGCGCCCGGGTTCTGTATGGGGTGATGGGCGAAGTCGCCGGCCGGCTGCTAGGGGCGATGGGTTGCACCGAGGTGAGCTGGCTCGATAGCGCGGCGCTCGCTGTCGCCATCCGAACTGGTTTCGCCCCCGGTGACCGTGCACAACTGAAATCCGCTGAACTCGCTGCTCGCGTAGCACCCTCGATCGCGGTCGGCGTGCCGATGGCCGCGGCCGGACCGACACGTGCGAACACCGAAATCCGCCACTACGCACACGACGCCTGGTGTTCCGTGACGGACACCATTTTGCTGCCGGATCAAGGCGCGATCGTCGGGGCACTTGCCCCGGTGTTCGTCCCGACGACACCAGGCGAGCGGCGCTGCGTGACGGTGTTTTTTCAGGCACTCCCGCAGGGCAAGGCTGACCGGATTGTTGGCCGCGAGGAAACCGCGGCGGCCACTGGCAACGAAATGAAGTCCCGTCTGGGTTTTCGGATACGCGCACGCCAGCGACGGGCGACCTCGCGGGTGGTCGGCCAGGATGAAAAACTCGCCGCTGGCCGGGCGCTGGTCCGTCCGGCGGCCGCAGCTACGGTCACCGTGCCATCAACGTGGCCGGTCGCTGAATACGGACGCCGACTTGAGGCTTCCATCCGAGCCGCCGGTTTCACGCCGTTGCGACTCGACCTCGCCCAAGACGCTGGCTTCGCCGCGGCCGCTATTCCTCTCGGTATCGGCTTGCCCCGACGCCGGGGCCGGCAATGACGACGGGCACGCGAAGAGGTCGCGACGTCGCGAATCTGCTCGCGGACTTCGGGCACGCCGTCCCCCCGCGTGCGAGTGTCGTCGCGCCACCGGCGGAAAGGAACATGTTCCCGCAGTTGGTGGCGCGGCGCGGTCGGCGCAGCCGGTCCGCCGGCTGGTCGAGCGCGCCGGCCCGGCTCGCGGTGTGGCGGATGACCAGTGAGCAGACGCCGGTGTGGTGGCCGTTCATCGCTTCGAACGGGTTGCCGCCCGGTGGCGCGCAAATGGGTATCGACGTGTTGTCCGGCGGCGCGTTCTATTGCGACCCGATCGGGTGGGTGAACAACGACGAGATGCCCGTGACCAACCCGAACATGATCGTGTTCGGCAAGCCCGGACGCGGCAAATCGGGCACTGTGAAAATCTTCTGCTTGCGGATGCTTCCCTACGGCTACAGGGTTTTCATCCCCGGCGACACCAAAGACGAATACGAGCCGATGTGCCGCGCACTGGGCGTCGAGCCGTTCGTGATCGGTCACGGTATGGCCGCACGTGTCAATCCGCTCGCGTTCGGCCCGCTCGGTCACAGGTGGGAGACGTTGGACCGAACCGAATGCCAGCGCCGCGCCGCCATCATCTTCAGTCGCTGGTTGGTGTTGATCCGCGGGCTCGTCGGTTCGCAACGTGTCGCCGGGCAGCCGGTGGCATTCGGTCCCAGTGACGCAGTCGCAGTGTCAGAAACGCTGCGGATGCTCACCGGCTTCGACGCGGGGGCGACCGAACTGCGCGAGATCACTATCCCGCAGTTGTGGCACGCACTGAATGAGCCAAGCACCGCCTTGGTGACAACGTGCCGTTACGCCGATCGTCAGCATTTTCTCGACGAGACTCGCGTGCTTCGCGACGCGCTCGGCTCACTAGTATCG
>DASRZB010000105.1:0-2219 GCA_035653855.1 Acidothermaceae bacterium
CTGCGCCGCCTCTGCAGCAGCCAGCAGGCGGCGCGCGTTGGCGGGCGACCGGAACAGGTGTGCGGTCTCCTCCCACGCGGCGTACTCGTCAGCCGACATGAGAACTGCGTTGCCGTGTTTCGAGGTGATCTCGACAGGCGCACGATCGTCGTTGACCTTCTCAATGAGTGGAAACAGTTCTCGGCGCGCCTCGCTGGCCGTGATCGCCATGGCTCCTCCTCTTACTGGTACTAGATATCGTACCATACTCTCGGGGCCGACGGCCGCATCGCCACGTCACAATCCGTCGTTTATGAAGCAACCGACGCATCGCCCACGAGCCGTGGGCTTGTGGCACGCGCGGACACGGCGTACCAGTCAGGTCAGGGAGCGGTTTCGACCAGCCCCGCCTCGACGGTATCCGAGCCCTCGCCGCCGACGGCGACGCAGGCCGCTGTCGGGCAAGCGACGGCAGTGAAGTAGGTGACGGCGGCCGAGGCCTTCGCCGTGCCGGCGGCGAGCCACTCGGTGCCGTTGAAGTTCTCTGCCACAGCGGTCTGCCCGGCGCCGCGGCCCGCCGCGTTCGTCCCGTTGCTGCCCACTGCCCAGCAGTCACGCGTCGACGCACAGGCGACCGACTGCAGTCCACCCCCGAGGAAGCTCGCGCCGCTAACGACGTGCCAGCGCCCGCCCGACATCCTGAGGAGGAGCGGGCCACCTGAGCCAGCCGTGCCGACCGCCCAGCACATGGCAGCGCTGCGGCAACTGATGCCGTTGAGCTCGAGTGCGGGGCCGTACGCCACTCCGCTCGCACCGCTCGCCGCCCAGCCCCGGCCGTTCCAGTGCTCGATCAGCAGACCCGACTTGCTGTCGCCGACGGCGTAGCAGTCAGTCGCGTCGAGGCAGCTCACCGCATTGAAGAAGGAGGTCCTCGGCGCGGTTGCCGGGGCAATGGCGGCCCACGCCACTCCGTTCCATCGCAGGATGATCGGGAAGGCGTCGCTCGTACCGAGGTCGCCGCCGCCGACCGCGAAGCACTCGCTCGCGCTCGCACAGGCCACGCCGAACAGCACGACACTGTTGTCGTCCGACACGGGCGCTGGGATCTTCTGAGTCGTCCAGCCCCGGCCGTTCCAATGCTCGGCGAGTGCTGCTGTATTCGGGTTGCCGACTCTGCCGACCGCCATGCAGTCCGTCGCGCTGGCACAGGTGATCCCGTTGAGCGCGCTCTGCGCGAGTCGCGGGGAGGCCATGATCGACCAGCTCGTCCCGGTGCGGTGGGCGATGAGCTGGGTAGAGCTCGGCAGCTTCTTGCCCACGTACACCAACGCCGCACCGCCCGAGCCGACGGCGAAGCAGTCCGCCGAGGAGACGCACGCCACGCCACCAAGGGCTTGGTAGGGCATTCCGGCCCTTGGGAACCCGACCCGGCCGAGATGCTGGCTCGACGTCGCCGCGGTGGTCGGCTTTGTCGGCGTTGGTGTCGTCGGCGAGGGCGTCGAAACGACAGGCGTCGTCGGAGGAGGCACCGTGCTCGGAGTGGGCGCCGTCGTGGATACGGTCATGTTCGGACCCGCGGTCGTCCCCGCCGCATTCGTCAACGCGAGCTGGACGTCGTAGGCCGCGTTGGCTGACAGACCGGAGATCGTCACCGTGACCGTGACGAACGACGTGCCAGAACCCGCGTCTTGAGAGGGCGTCGAGGAGCCGTAGGAGGGCGTGGTGCCGTAGTTCGCGAGATAGGTGGTGTCCGCGCCCTCCGGGTTGACCGAGGCCGTCACGGTGACCGAGGTCCCGGTCGCGCTCTCTTGGATATTGCCGAACTGAGGGGCGGTGCCTTGCGCCGCGACCGCGCCAGCAGTAAGTGCGATCGCGGCGCTTGTCACCAAGGCAATGACGACCGGAGCCAGCACATGGATTCGCCTTGCGCGGGTGCGTCGTCGCGCAGCAGTGGTCGCGTTGCTGTGCACTCGACCACCTCCTCACACTCGACGCGGGTGCCAGACGCGCCAAACCTACTTGCCAGTTGGGCCGGAACCAATACATTGTACGGCCCTCTGCTGATCATCGACAAAGCAACAGGGTGGACGAAGGCCGATCCCTAGGGTGAAATGCCTTCTCCAGGCACCGACTTGGGCGCGCGCGTCGAGGCCGCGGTCCGGCAGGAACGGGTGAAGTTGTCGGTGGACTGAAGGGCTATGCAGCCTTCTCGATCAAGCTGACGTCGAAGCCGAGCGCCT
>DASRZB010000106.1:0-3676 GCA_035653855.1 Acidothermaceae bacterium
GGGAGCGCCAGCGGGTTCTCGACAGTCACGGCAGGCATCGGGTCCTCCTCGTTTGGCGCCCCATCCGGGCTGCCATCTGCCTACTGAACATGGTTGCACACGCAATCATTCCGAACGCGTTACTCCAGCCCCAGGAGCGCCGGCAGGTGGCGGGGCGGCGGGTTCCCGTTGCCGAGGATCGTGTCGTGGATCTGCCGGTCCGACCATTGCGGGTGAGCCGCCCGCAGCCGCCCGACGACCTCGGTCACCTGCCGCCCACCGATGTAGTACGTCGACAACTGCGCACTCGTAAGCAGCGCCCGCCGCCACTTGCCGGCCGCCTCGCCCTCTTCTTGATGGCCGCGCCCGGTCATCAGCTCCATCGCTTCGGCCTCGGTGAGTCCGTCGCAGTGCACCCGAACGTCGAGCACCGCGTTGATCGTCGCCCGCAGTCGCATCTTCAGTTGCTGCATCGCGACGGGCAGGCCGCCGAATCCCTGACGCACCATCTCGGCTTCCGCGTACACCGCCCAACCCTCGACGAACGGTCCGCTCCAGTACGTCTGGTGCACTCTCGTCGGCACCGGCCCGCGCCTACTGTGGGCGAGTTGCAAAACGTGGCCTGGCATTGCCTCGTGGATCACCAGGTTGCGCAGGTTGTGCTGGTTGACCTCGCGATAAAACGACGCAACGCGCTCGGGCGGCCAATCACTCGGGGTAGGCGAAATCGCGAAGAAGGTCGTGGTGCCCGGCGGATCGAGCGGCCCGGGTGGGTCGCAATAGGCAACCGCCACCCCGCGGTGGATCTCGGGCATCACGATGACCTCGACCGGATCGTCGTACATGGTGATGAGGTCGCGCTCGGCCACAAACGCGCTCGTCTCCGCGAGCGCGTCCTTCGCTACCGCGACGATGGTGTCGTTGGTCGGCGCGTCCAGCGCCAGCCGATCGAGTACCTCGCGCGGCGTGCCGCCGAGCTGCGCAGCTACCTGCGCGATCCGGTCTTCGAGCACCATCAACTCGTCGGTGGCAGCCTGCAGAACCTGCTCAGGTGTCATCTGCACGTCGAGCACCAAGCTGAGCTTGCGAGCGAACGTCTCGCGACCAAGGCGCGGGTCTCCTGCTGCACCCTCGAGCTCGCCGGTCAGCCAGTCCACGTGCGTGTTAAGTGCCACCCGGGCAGCGTCGAGTGCCGGCTCGACCGCTCGTCGAAGGTCAGGCACCTCGGCGATCTCCCGAGCGATGTCGTCGAGCAGCCCCAGCGTGCCGCCGAACTGGCCGATTGCTGTCTCGACGTGCACCCGCGGCATGTCGTGCAAGGTCGCCCGCGCAACTTCGAGCTGCTCGGGAATCTGACGCAGCCGCGATCCCGCGCTACGCAACCGATCCGACAGTGGCGCGTAGTCGCGCGCGAGCAACAGGTAAAGAGCCGTGCCTGGGTTCGCGGCAAGCGGGTTCCAGGTGTATTCGCCGTCTTCCTCGATGTCGAAGAGCCGGTCGCGCAATCGCACGCTGAGCACCTCGGCGTCGACCCGGTGCCCGATCGGCAACTGCACGTCGTCCCACTGATGCAGCTCCACAAGACGAGCCGCGATCGCCGTGCGCTCTTCGTCGAGCACCGCCGGGTGCAGGTCGTCGAGACGATCGTCGAAGCGGTGGTCGCCAAGCGAACTGGCCATGACCGGCTGCCTGACCAGGATGTCCTCGACCGCCGCGGCCGCGAACGCCTCGAATGCCTCAACCTCTGCCATGAGCCCCACCCTAACCACGCGTCAGCTGCGGTCCTCGATCTCCCACGCGTGGTCGAGTACGTGCCAGGCGATGCGGCGCGCCGCGTACCTGGGCAGGGCGTAGCGGGGCGCGTAGGAAGCGAGGGCCTCGAGCGCCTCTTCGTCGGTTTTCGCTCGGCGACACCAGCCTGGCCAGTCGAGGGCGCAGGCGAAGACGCGGGTGTTTCCCACCTCGAGGTAGACGGGGACGACAGGCACGGCCGAACCGTTGGACATGGGGGGAGCTTGCCATGGGTAGGGAGACAGCTGTGACAGATTCAGGGCCTATCGAGATCCCCACCGACCGGCCAGCACAGCGGCATCCAGTCGATCCAAAGGAGTTCGACGTACCAGTCGTCGTTCTGTCACACCGAGCGCCGGTCTCGTTCTACGAAGAGGGCGGTGTTCGGCGGGCCCGTCGGGGCGCGGGCGGCCTGGTCACGGCACTGGTCGGCCTCGCTGGTCAGCTGGGCGACGCCGTGTGGGTCTGCGCGGCCACTACCGACGAAGACGTCGTGGTCGCGCGCGAGTACAAGGACGCCAGCCTGCACGTATCAATGACGGCGCAGCCGAAGATCACTGAGCCCAGCGCCGAGGGCAGCCTGCAGATCCGTTTCGTCGAGACCGATCCCCTCGCACACGAAGACTTCTACGGCGTCATCTCCAATCCCCTACTGTGGTTCGTTCAGCACGGTCTGTATGAGCTCAGCTACTCCCCCAATATCGGCCAGCGCGAGCGCGACGCGTTCGAGGACGGCTATGTCAGCGTCAACCAGACCTTCGCCGATGCGGTCTCCCGTGAAGTCGAGCAGCGCGGCGGCCGTGCGCTGGTGATGCTGCACGACTACCACTTCTACCTCGTCGCCGACTTGGTCAGGCAACGCTGCCCTGACGTCGTCCTCTCGCATTTCGTGCATATCCCGTGGCCAGGACCCGATGGCTGGCGGGTGTTGCCCCCCGACATGCGCGAGCGGCTGCTCTACGGCCTGCTCGGCAACGACGTCGTGGCGTTCCACACCGAACGCTTCGCCCGCAACTTCCTGCTCTGCGCGCAGGAGTTGCTCGGCCTGACCATCGATCTCAACAAGATGACGGTCGAGGTCGGGCCGCGCACAGTGACGGCCCGGACCTATCCGATCTCGATCGATGTCGCCACGCTGGTCGAAACGGCCGCAAGCAAGGCGGTCCGAAACCGCCTCGACGATCTCGAGCAGTGGCTGGTCACGGACGATGCGAAGCTGATCGTGCGGGTCGACCGCACCGATCCGTCGAAGAACATCATCCGCGGCTTCCTCGCCTTCGAGAAGCTGCTCGACGATCACCCCGAGCTCGTCGGCAAGGTGCGCTTCCTGGCGTTCCTACAACCGAGCCGGCTCGACGTGCCCGAGTACGCGCAGTACGTCGCTGACATCGGCTCCGTCGTTGCCCGCGTCAATGCCCGGTACACCAGGCGCGGGGAGGCGCCGATCGATTTGCGGCTGCACGAAGACTTCCCGACCGCGGTCGCTGCGTACACGATCTGCGACGTGGTCATGGTCAACTCGATCGCTGACGGCATGAACCTGGTCGCCAAGGAGGCGGTCTCGGTCTCGCGACGCGATGCGGTGCTCGCGCTGTCAGAGAATACCGGCGCCCACGAAGAACTGGGCGCGTTTGCGGTGACCCTCTATCCGTTCGACATTCAGCAGCAGGCCGACGCCCTGTACGAGGCGTTGATGATGCCGGCGATCAGACGTCGAGAGCTGCGCGAAGCGGCCGCCGACATCGTGCGTGCCAACGACGTCGCGAAATGGCTTGCGTTTCAGCTTGCTGACCTGTCGGAGATCACCGGCCTCTGGTCCTAGCTTTGGATGCGTGCCGCAACATTCGCTAGTCAGGCAACCGGCGACTGCCGCAATGCGTCTATCAACCGTGCCGCCCGTTCGATT
>DASRZB010000107.1:0-2239 GCA_035653855.1 Acidothermaceae bacterium
CGGGGGAGGGTCACCAGCCGGGCAACTACCCGATGCTCGCCAACCACCGTCGCCGTCGAGTCGGTCGAGGCGTTGTCGATCACCCACGTCACGAAGCCGTCGGCGAGCTGCTGTTCAGACAGCGCGTCGAGGCAGGGACCGATCAGGCCCGCACCGTTCCAGGCGACAACGACGACAGTTGCGACGACGGATCTGTCTGTCGCGGCCGACCCGACCACTCCCACCATCCTTCTGCGGCTTGCTAGCGTGCTTGCGGCGTAAGCTTGCGCCGACTACCTGTCAGGGGCCTGACGGTCCGAAGCAACCGATCCGACGTGAACGTTCGAGGTGGACTGCATCGTGGCGCCACGGGTTCTCATCGACGCCAGCGCTGTTCCCGCTGACCGGGGTGGCCTCGGGAGATACGTCGACGGTCTGCTCGCGGCACTCGCGGATAAAGACGCCGACCTCGCGGTGGTGTGCCAGCGGGTTGACGCCGAGCGGTACGGCCGGCTGGTGCCCGCCGCGCAGATCGTAGCCGGGCCGGCGTCTCTCACGAACCGCACCGCGCGGATCGCCTGGGAGCAAACCGGACTCCCGCTCGTGGCCGAGCACGTGGCCGCCAAGGTCATTCACGCACCGAATTATTCGGTACCCATGCGGCCTGGCCGTCCGGTGGTGACGACGATCCACGACGCGACGTTCTTCAGCGAGCCAGACCTGTACCCGGCGACTCGCGGTGCGTTCTACCGTGCAGCGATTCGCTCGGCCGTGAAGCGCTCGACCAGGTGCATCGTGCCGTCGAAGGCCACGCGCGACGAGCTCGTCCGCCTCGTCGACGCCGACGCGACCCGCATCGATGTCGCCTATCACGGTGTCGACCACGACGTGTTCCGCCCGCCGACGGAGGCAGAAGCGGCGCGTATCTCCGCGCGGCTTGGCCTGCGTGGCCAGCAATACATCGCGTTCCTCGGGGCTTTCGAGCCGCGCAAGAACGTGCCGAGCCTGATCCGCGGCTGGGTTAGCGCGGTGGGTGACTACGCCGAGCCACCTGCGCTGGTCATCGCCGGGGGAGCGGGCTGGGACGACGAGATCGAGGCCGCTGTCGCCGAAGTGCCCTCGCACCTGCGGGTTATTCGGCCCGGGTACTTGCGGATGGCCGACCTCTCGGCGTTCCTCGGTGGCGCCCTCGTGGTCGCTTATCCCAGCCACGGCGAGGGTTTCGGCTTGCCCGTGCTCGAGGCGATGGCGTGCGGTGCGGCAGTGCTGACGACGCACCGCTTGTCGCTACCCGAGGTCGGTGGCGATGCGGTCGCCTACACGGAGCCTGACTCCGCTTCAATCGGGACGGCGCTGTCGGGGTTGCTCGCCGATGAGCCGCGCCGTCGTGCGTTGGGGGGAGCGGCACACGCGCGCTCGCTCGAATTTACTTGGGAAGCAAGCGCTCAGGCGCATTTGGTTGCGTACACCCGCGCCGTATCGGGCGACTGAACGTTCAACCAGCGGGCGCGGAACCTTAACGCCTTGCCGACCCACACGCCAGTACTCGGACATTACGTGCTCTGACCGTTACGCTACGAGACGTGCGCGTGCTTCATTTGACCTCCTCGTTCCCGCGCGATGCGCGGGACCACGTCGCGCCATTTCTTCTTGACCTTGCACACGCAGAACAAGAAGCGGGCATGGACGTCGGGGTGCTCGCGCCCCACGACAAGGGCCTCGCCACCGTCGACACGGTCGCGGGAGTCGAGGTGCACCGCTTCCGTTATGGCCTGCAGTCCATGGAGCGGCTCTCGTATCGCGGCGGCTTGCTCGGAAGCTCGCGGCGCTTCAGTGGCGTGATGTTGCCGGCCTATCTCGCGTCGTTTTCCAAGGCCGCCGAGAAAGCGGCCCGCGATTTCCGGCCCGACGTCATCCACGCGCACTGGTGGTTGCCCGCCGGATTGTGCGCGTTGCCAGTAGCCCGGCGCCTCGACGTCCCGCTCATCATCACCGTGCACGGCTCCGATGTGCACCTGCTCCGCTACCGGGCCTTGCGCAAGCTCGCGTCGCACGTCATGCATCGTGCATCGCTGGTGGCAACGGTGTCTGAGGACCTGCAGCGGCAGATTCTGGAGTTCGATCCGCGCCTGCATACGTCGGTGTTGCGATTGCCGGTGCCGGCCGGACCGCCGGCGGTGCCGATGCCCGACTATCCGCCGCTTCGGTTACTCGCTGCCGGTCGGCTGTCGCATGAGAAGGGCTTCGACGTCCTTATCGA
>DASRZB010000108.1:0-3240 GCA_035653855.1 Acidothermaceae bacterium
GCGACTCGTGCGGCCTGCTGCTCACCGAGCGAACACAGCGGGACGTCGGTGCGACCGGTGTGCTTGCCGCTCGCGCTCCATTCGGTGGCGCCGTGCCTCAACAGCACGAGCTCGCCGGGAGGCTGCTCAGTATCGCCGGGAGGCTGCTCAGCATCGACGGGGTCGACTGCCTCAGCTGCAGGAGTCGTCACGGCGTTACGTTACTGGCGCGTCGCAAGCTGCTCGCGCCGGCCACGATTCCGGTGGCCAGGCCGAGCGCGGGGAAATGCCACACGAAGTCGACGAGTCCGGCCGCGCCGACGCTGACAACCACGGGTAGTGCCAGCGATCCACGACCGGCGGCAAGTGTGCGGACGACGACCACGGCGCACAACACGAGCACCGCCGCGCCGATCGCGCCAACCGAAATCAGGATCTCGACGGGTTCGTTGTGAGTGAAGTAGGCGATGCCCGCCTGGCCCGTCAACGTGTGGGCGCCGAAGCTCGGGTCGGGTCCCGCGCCGAAGAGTGGATGCTTTGAGAACACGGTCACCGCACCGCGCAGGATGTGGCCGCGTTCGGTCCAACTCGCATCGAATCCCGAGACGGCATGGTGCTGCGTCACGAGCAGCCAGCCGACGACGCACACCGCTGGAGCGGCGACAAAGCGCACGACGCGATGCACCACGCCGTCCGGTATGAGGGCAAGACCCGCAGCAACGATGACCGCTGCGACGACAAGAAGATGGCTCGTGTGCGTGCGCTGGCCCAACAACAGCAGTGGCGCACCGATCACTGCGGCGATGACGGCGGTAGTGAGTTCTCGGCGGATGCTGCGAAAACACAACGCAACCGCGAGCCCGACCACGGCACCCCGACTGTCGGTCGAGACGATGCCAAGAACGGTGACCGCACGCACGCAGTTCAGAACTCGGCGCGTTTGCGAGTTCGCATCGATGCCCGTGCCCGCGATCAGCGAGATCACGAGAAACAGACCGACTGCGCTCGGGTAGGTGAACGGTCCGGCGAAGCGAAGCGAACGCTGGTCCTGCAAGGTCCACGACGTCGAGCGGACGCCGACGAGTACAAGTCCGGCGATCGCCAGCGCGTTGCCCATGACGGCAGTGCCGATCAACGCCGCTCGTCGCGCAGCCGCCGAAAGGCTGCGTGCACAGCCGTATCCGGTCGCCAGGCACACCCAGGCGGCAGGCAGTCGCCACGAATCGACGCTGTGGTGCGCGAGTTCTGCATCGCCGATCCACCATGCGGTGGCGAGCAATCCTGCGGCGACCGCCGCCAGATGGTCGCGAGCCCAGTCGCGGACCTGCGGCACTGATAACGCAAGCGCAATAGTGAGTGCCGGTGAGACCACGATGTCCGGGCGAAAGAACGCGCCCTTGCGGATGATCGCGACGAGCAGCAGCGTCAGCACCGGCGCCGCCAACGCGACTGCGTCGAGCTTGACGCGGCTCGGGCTGGCGTCCTGCGTGATCGCCGTACTCGTTGCCACCGCTAGTCGCCGAGGCGTTAGTTGTCGAGGCTGACGACCATGGACGGCGGCGTGATGACGTGGTCCGCGCGCAGTGGCCGAACTGCCGTCCCGATCGAGAAGAACTCCGTCGTGTGTGCGCCCCATGAGTGGTTGCGCTGGTGCAACTGCACGCCGACGATGCCCTCGGCGTGCAGTTCTTCGGCTTCCTTCTGCATGCGCTCCATCGCGAGCTCGCGTGCGTCGTAAAGCGCCTGTGTGAACTGCGTCAGCTCGGTGTTCTTGCCCACGTTCGACAGCACGTTCCCGAGTCCGCGATGCGCGATGTGGTAGACGCAGGTGCCCATCACCATGCCGAGCGGTGCGTAGCCGGTCTGCACGAGTGTCCAGAAATCCTGTCCCGACAGGTCCGAGGTGAACGGTAGCCCCTTGTCGTTGCGCCAACTCGTGCCGTCGTCGGCCTTGACTGCGGTGCCGACCGCGAGAAACTCGGCGATGTCGGCGCCCCATTCTTTGAATTCAACTTCCAGCCGGACGCCGACAATGCCGTCAGCACCGAGCACGTTCGCTTCTTGTTCCATGCGGCTCATGGCCAGTTCGCGGGCGTGATACATCGCCTGCGACAGCACGTCGAGTTCTTGGTTCTGACTCCACCGACCGACCTGAATGCCGACGTGATAGATCGACGAACCGAGCACCATGCCGACTGGAGTGAAGCCAGCCTGCTTGACGAGCAGGAACTCGTTCACGGTGAGGTCGGAGGTGAAGATCGAGCCGGGCTTGCCGGGTTGAAGCTCCGACAACCTCGTCATGGCGTCCTGGGGCAGGCCGCCTGCGGTCGGCTCAGTCATCGGGCATCTCCTCTAGTCATTTGTTCAATCTCACTTGTTCAGTCGCAAAATCGGTAACGGTCGAGGAACCTCGTTGGCGTGACCGTGCCGCAGCGACACCAACGCAGTGCCGATCGCCAGTGACTCGGCCACGTGGTCGTGTCCCTCGCCGCCCGACCGGCATCCCTGGTGGAAGACCCAGAGCCCGAGATCGCGCAGGACGACGTGTTGGGCGCCGAAGCGGGACGCATCAGTTTGCAGTGTTGCGCGAGCCCGTTCGCGCGCGCTGGTCACCAGGTCGGTGACGCCGCTGACTTCGGTGTTGTTCCATGAGCCACTTTGCCACGCAGTGGTGTAGTCGTCGTGCCGGATCAGAACAGCGGTGCCCATGACCAAGCCGGCCGGCAGCCAGCCAGCCAGCATCAACTTCGCGAAATCCTGCCCGGTGAGGTCGGAGGTGAACGGACGCGGCGGTCGCGTATCGCCGTCCGCTCGCACCGCCGTCCCGATCGCTTGCACTTCGATGCCGCCCGCAACGAACGGCACCATCGTCAGTCGGACACCGACGATGCCGTCGCCGCGCAGTCCTTCGCACTCTTGCACCATGCGATTGACCGCGGAATGCCGCGCGCTCTTCAGTGCACCCTCGACCTGTTGTGCAACGGAGACCGGTGCGGAGCCCCATGCGTAGCGCATGCCCATGCCGCCACCGCCGCCGCCGTAGTAGCCACACATGCTGAGTGCATATGCGCCTGGATGCACAACGCAGGTGCCCATCACTTGGCCGACAGGGGAGAAGCCGACCGACCTGATTGCGTGGTGCTCGTCGACAGAGAGGGACGACGTGAACGCGGCGTCCTCGCGCATGGTGGCGAGCCGCTGTTGGGCGCGCAACGGAAGGCGGCCCGCGTCGAGTTCGGCGATGCTGCGCGCGTCGATCTC
>DASRZB010000109.1:0-3401 GCA_035653855.1 Acidothermaceae bacterium
CGTGCTCGTTGAGTTCGTGTCATGGCGCTGGGTGTTCTTCGTGAATGTCCCGGTCGGCATCGTGCTGCTCGTCTTGGCTCGTCGTGACCTGCCAGAGACCGATCGGCACACCGGGCGCATCGACGTGCCTGGTGCGCTGACATCGACGATCGGCATGGCGGCGCTGGTGTACGGCTTCGTCCAGGCTGCGGCGTCCGGTTGGCAGGCAGGCAGCACGATCGCTGCCTTCAGCGTCGGTGTGGTACTGCTGGCGACCTTCGTGCTCATCGAGACCAGAGTTGCCACGCCCATCACACCGCTGCGGCTCTTCGCGGATCGCAACCGGGTGTTCTCCTACCTGGCTCGACTCGTGTTGGTCGGCGGGATGTTCGGGATGTTCTTCTTCCTCACCCAGTTCCTGCAGGACGTGCTCGGCTACAGCCCGCTGCTCAGCGGTCTCGCGTTCGTGCCACTGACCATCGCCTTGTTCGCCGCCTCGCAACTGGCCGCGCGCGTGTTGCTTGCGCGTGTTGGCCCGAAGCGGCTGATGGTTGGCGGGTTGACGACCTCGACGATCGGTTTGCTCGTGCTGACCCAGCTTTCGGCGACCAGCAGCTACTGGCCGATCCTGCTCGGATTGCTGCTGTTCGGTACGGGCAACGGTCTCGCGTTCGTGCCACTGACCACGGCGGCGCTGGCCGGTGTTGACCCCAAGGACGCCGGCGCGGCATCGGGGCTGGTCAATGTCATGCAGCAGGTCGGCGGCTCGCTGGGGTTGTCGATCCTGGTCACCGTGTTCGGCACCGCATCACGAGCCGCGAAGCACCACATCGCAGCGGGCGGAAACGTTCAGGCACACACCTTCGTGTACGCCGCGGACCGCGCGTTCGTGGTCGCGGCCATGCTGGTGCTGATCGCAGTGGGCCTGGTCGCCAGCATGCGGTCGCCGCGCCCGGTAGCGATGACGGCGCAGGACGAGGAGATGCTCGAACTCGAGTCGGCCGGCGTCTGATCGCCAGCAAGATAATCGGTAGCAACACAAGAAGAGAGCCCCAGTCGATTCGACTGGGGCTCTCGTTCTATGCGTTCTGGGAACGCTTGCTGTCCTAGCGCTCCTCGTCAGGGGCGGTCAGCGGAATCTCTTCGAGGTGGTCGGTTTGGTCGTGGAACTCCACGGCGACGGTCTTCAACGCCGCTGCGTGTTCGCGCGCGTGGTGGGCACAAAAGAGTAGTTCGCTTCCGGATGGGAGCACGGCACGTAGGTAGGCACGGGCGCCACAGCGGTCGCATCGGTCAGCAGCCGAAAGCGGTGTCTCGGCCAATAGCGGAGTCAATTTCACGTCCCTCTCGTCAGCTCTTACTACCCCATGCAACCACTAGCCCACCACAGAACTTCCCCCGGCGCTGGTAACTCGCCGTTAGTGGCGAGCCAATCAGTGCTTCGGGACCAAAGTTCACCCCCACGATTCGGGCTGTTAGGCGCGAATCGGGCTCGAACAAACTGGTGCGAGGGCTTGGAAAATTGTGGTGCATCACACCCTAAGATTCGCGCGGCCGGAGTCGGCGGTTCACTATCAAGGTCGGGTGTGACAGCGACAAGGTAAAGCCTGGGGGACAAGGTAAAGCCTGGGGGCGGGTTTAAAGCCGTAGAGGCGGTAGAACGTGACGCGGACGACGTCGCGGACCGTAATCGCCGCACTGACGGCCGTGTTGGCGGCAACCGCGGCGGGCTGTTCGAGTCACCGCAGTCGGGCTGGTGCAGGTCTGGGAAGCTGTCCGTGCGGCTGGCAGAGATCGCCGATTCCGGTCTTGGACCGTTCCTAGCCGACCTGCGGGCGCCCTCAAATCCATGCCGAACGGCATCATGTGTCCGGACTTTCCGGATCTTGGTGCCGTGGTTTGAGCTTGTTGACACGGCAGGTACCGCGATTAGCGTGGCGATCCCGACGGATCAGTGCGGCACCGAAGACCGCTGGGATCACGACACTCCAGGCCTTGCACTTCCGGGTGACCGACGGACTTCCGGGTGACCGACGCGGTCCGGGCCGCGGGAGCGAACCGACCGGCCTCCGCCGTCGGCTCGGCGCGCCAGGGCCGACGCTGTCAGGCGAGCCCGGTAGCCTGCACAGGCACCCCGCGAGAAAGCGCAGGATCCACCGCGTGACGGCTTTGACCCAACTGAACGGCCCGGCAGGACCACGCGGTGCTGCAGGCTCGCTGCTCACCGGCGGGCAAGGCTCCGACTACACGGCACGGCATCTGCTGGTGCTCGAGGGTCTCGAGGCCGTTCGCAAGCGCCCCGGCATGTACATCGGCTCGACAGACAGTCGCGGGCTCATGCACTGCGTGTGGGAGATCATCGACAACTCAGTCGATGAGGCACTGGTTGGCTACTGCACGAAGATCGACATCGTGTTGCGTGACGACGGCTCCGTCGAGGTGCGTGACGACGGCCGCGGGATCCCGGTCGACATCGAGCCCAAGACAAAGCTCTCGGGCGTCGAGGTCGTGATGACCAAGTTGCACGCGGGCGGAAAGTTCGGCGGGGGCTCATACAACGCCACCGGTGGCCTGCACGGTGTCGGTGCGAGTGTTGTCAACGCGTTGTCCGTCCGGCTCGACATCGAGGTCGACCGCGACGCAGCCACGCATGCCATGAGCTTTCGTCGAGGAAAGCCGGGCATCTTCGTCGGCGACGGCGGTGAAGCCAAGTTCACCGAGCGGTCAGGCCTGACCAAGACCAAGCGGATCGCGAAGAAGATCACCGGCACCCGGACCCGGTTCTATCCCGACCGCCAGATCTTCACGAAGGACGCGGCGGTCGAGCTTGCCCCGCTTCTCGAACGCGCCCGGCAAACCGCGTTCCTTGTGCCGAGCCTGACCATCTCGGTTCGCGACGAACGAACCGCGAAAGGCAATGAGCCGAGCGAAGAGTCGTTCCGCTACGCGGGTGGTCTGCGCGACTTCGTCGATTTCCTTGCACCTGACACGGGAATTACCGACACGTTGCGGCTTACAGGCTCCGGATCATTCGACGAGACCGTGCCGATGCTCGACGACGCAGGGCACATGACCGCCACCGACGTTCAACGCGACCTCGATGTTGATGTGGCGCTGCGGTGGGGCGTCGGCTACGAGACCATCGCGAAGTCGTTCGTGAACATCATCGCGACGCCTAAGGGCGGCACGCATGTTGCGGGTTTCGAACGCGCGCTGGTCAAGGTCATGAACGAGCAGTTGCGTGCCACGAAGCTGCTCAAAGTCAACGATGACCCGGTCATCAAGGAAGACATCCTCGAAGGACTCACTGCGGTCGTGACCGTGCGGGTGGCTGAGCCGCAATTCGAAGGCCAGACCAAAGAGGTACTCGGCACGCCCGCAGCGTCGAAGATTGTGGCCGATGTAGTCGGTCGTGAACTGAA
>DASRZB010000110.1:0-5536 GCA_035653855.1 Acidothermaceae bacterium
CAGCATTGTCAAGCGTTTCGAAGATCGCTGGGACCGCCGCCGCGACGGTCTTGGCGGCGGGGCTCCCGGACAGGACGACGACCGCTAGTCCTGGAGATCGTCGCGCCCGTGGCCATCGTCGCGCCGTTGGCCAGGGAGTCGTCTACTGACCCAACGCCGAACGCCGAGTGTGAAGTCACGCCAGAAGTCGGAGACCCAGGCCGTCGCCGAGGCGGCGACGCGGCTCGACGATGACGGGGCTAACCGCGCGCGCAGCCGGCGACCACGTGACACCGAACCAAACAGCGCTTTGCGAACCGTGCTCTCGTCGGCCCGCGGATCTTGATCGACCCACCGCAACTCGTCCGGGCGCGCTGCATATCGAGCCAGTTCTTCGGCTCGAGTTAGTCGCGAGAGCGCCTGCTCTGCGGCAACGTCGGTCGCGAGCCTTCGAGTGGCAACGAGCGTGGCCGCGGCTCTTCGGGGCGTGTCGGTCTGACCGCGCCAGTCCAACCCCAGGTCGCGCATGTCGTCACCGAGCTCTGCCCATGCGGCGTGCGCGCGGGCAGCCTCAGAGTCGGCGGACGTCCATCGACGTCGTCGAGTGATCCAGCGCGCGGCAGGTGCGATCACAATTCCGACGACCACGATGAGCAAGAGGAGCAGCCAGCCCACCGGCAAATGGCTGAACACCGGGATCGAACTACTGTTCTTGTGGACCGCTCTGACCGAGGGCTCGTGGAGTCCCGTGATGTCGAGCGGCGCGCCGGCCACCCCACCTCCGGGCGACACCGACGCGGGGGCCTGCTGCCCCTGGGCCAGCGGCGCGTAGCCAGGGGTGGTCGTCTGGCCGTCGGACCGCGGGGTCGGTTCGAAGCGCAGCCACCCGGCGTCCGGGAAGTACAACTCTGGCCATGCATGGGCGTCGGCGGTCGTGACGAGGTACGTGTTCGTGGTACCGACCGGCGAACCGGGCGTGAAGCCGACGTCGACCCTGGCGGGTATCCCCTCCAGGCGAGCCATCAACGCCATCGTGGCGGCGAACTGCTCGCAGTAGCCGCGGCGATCGTTGAGGAACGTGATGAGCGCGTTCTCGTCGGTGCCAGTCTTGATGGTGATGTCGTATGTGCCGGCCTGGAACCATGCCTGCAAGGCAAGCGCCTTCTGGTACGGCGTGACCGCGTGTGCGGCCGCGATGATCTGGTCGGCGACCGTACGAACCTGGACGGGCAGGTTCGTCGGCATTTCGAGGTCAGCCGCGAGGCTGGCGTCTGCGTCCACGGCCGGCAGCGAGTTGAGCATGGCGGCCGTCGGCTGATAGACCGCGCTCGTGACGCTGTAGTTCTGGTGCGGAGTTGCGGTGTTGACTCCGTAGACCGCAGGGTTCACCGGGTTGTAGCGCCAATCACCACGCGCCGTCACTGCAGTCACCGTCGAGGGCGTCGGCAGGTATGCCTGCCGAAGGCCGGTGATCGCGACGTTCGTCTTGGCAGTCCCGGTGGGGTGCAAAGTGACTCCCACCGGTGGTGGGATGCCCTTGTCGATCCGCGTGTCGTCGGGCGACGTGACCGAGGAGACGGACCACACCGTGCCGTCGAAGTTGTCGAGAGTCAGCAGCCGCAAGTAGGTCGGCGTTCCGGTCGTCGTGTAAGTAAACAATGACGTCGGCGTCGGCTCGTTGAGCTCCTGCCGGATGCTGACAATCGGGCTGATGGTGGCCGATCCGCCATTCTTGTCGGCGGAGAAACCGCCGACGCCGTTTGTGTGGTGGGTGCCGAACCAGCCGGAGTGCAGCCCTGGGACGATCACCGGCAACACGACGGCGATCGTGATCGCCGCAAAACCAACGCGGCGTCCGACCTGCGTCAACTGGCTCGTTGCCGCTTGCCCACGAACCACAGAGCCGCGAATTGCCCGCACCGGCCGCCCCCACCGGCCGACCCGGTCGCGTCCTTCGGCGAGGAGCAGCGAGAGGTATCCGGCAGCGGCGAACACAAAGGGCCGCCATCCGACTCCGCCGGAAAGTGTTGCCGCGGATACGGTGAATATGGCCAGCAGCGGGAGTCCGGCGACCGCGGGTCGCCGAAGTCCGCTTGCCAACGTCTCGACGACGACAGCGACCAGTCCGACACCGGCAGTCGTCAGCAGACTCAATCCGCGGGTGACCTCGACCGGCGCGGCGAGCTGAACGGTATCGGTGAAGCCCGACGACATCGTCGTGTGCAGGAGTCGCAGGGCCGCCGGCCCTGGAATGAACCCGAGCGGGGCAACCGAGTGCGCGTACAGCACGGTGACGAGAGCGGCCCAGACGGCAATCATGACGAGTGGGATGACGGCGGTCACCACGCGGATGCGTTGCAGCGCAGCTGATGTCGCGGCGATCGCCAACACCATCAGCACGACGCGCGGTAACCAGCCCATCGAACTGAAGACGGGCAGCAAGCTGAGCGACCCAAGAATCGTTGCCAACGCAGCGAAAACGGTGACCCGAAGTCGTGGATTCATCGGCTCGCCAAGACCTGTGAGTTACTCGCGGCACTGCCCCACATCGTGCGCATGTCGGTGCGCGCGTTGACCGACACGACGCGCCATCCGGCGCCGGCAAGGAGTGCGCACGACTGCGCATGGTCGCGCTGGCGTACGGTCGGCTGGCCTGGCACCGAGGCCTGTGCCCAGCTCGTCGTGTCGAGCATGATCGCTACGCACGCCGACGCGTGATGCCTGAATCGGGCCAATGCGTCAAGGTCGGCGTCCGTCAGACTGCCAAGCGCCGCGATTACCAACCCGCCGCCACCACCACGTCGAATACCGGCGAGTCCGGCAGTCAACGAATGCGCGCCCGACATGGAGACTAGCGCGAGGGTGTCGAGCAGGACGGCCTCGAACGGCGTGCCGGCCATCGCGTCGGCCGAATAACCTGAGACCTCGCTGCCAGATTCGGTAGTGAACCGAAGTCCGAATCCATCGCGAGCCAGATGTGAGCCGATAGACGCGATCGCGCTGACTGCCCATTCGAACGACGAGCCAGGGCCTTCACCGCGATGGGCCGTCACCCGGCTGTCGAGCAGCAGCACGCCTCGGTTTTGCCATGGCTGTTCTTCGCGGCGCACCATGAGCTCGCCGTATCGGGCAGTCGATCGCCAGTGCACGCGGCGCAGGTCGTCACCGTGGCGGTACTCGCGAGTGGTGACGTCGTCCTCGCCCATCGTGGAGATCGAACGTGCCCTGCTGTCGCCGCCGCCTGCCCAGTCGCCACCCAGTCGGATCGCCGGCAGCGGCACGACGGTCGGCGTGACGACCAGCGCATCGGTCGTCGTAAACGATCGGGTCAACTCGACAAGTCCGAAGAGATCGGCGAACCGCAGCGACAGCGGACCAACCACGAAGCGACCGCGCACATCACTGCGCACCGGATAGGAAACTTCGCGCACACCGAGGGATTCGATCCTGTTCACCACAAAGCGTGGACGGCCGCCGAGGCTGTAAGGCAACCGATCCTCGAGCAGCAAGATGCCGGTTGCCACCCGTGACAGATTCTCGACGCGCAACACGACTTGGGCCGTCTCACCGACGGGCACCCGTTGTGGCTCGATGCGGCGCACGCATGAGAGGCGGTAGCGCGTACGCGCCACGACGATTGCCGTGGCAATAGGTAACGCACACAAGAAGATGCCGACGCGCAACAGGTCCATCTCGCGAAGGACAAGGCCGCACAGGCATGCAGCAATACCGGCCGCGAGGAAACTCCTGCCGCGGGTGGTGAGTCCGGAAAGCGCCGCCCGCATTAGTGCGGTGTTGCTCGGGAACGCTGGGCGGACGACGGAACCGCGACCCTTGCCACGATGTCGGACAAGATGTCGGACGCAGTGCGGTGTGAGATCTGCGCTTCCGCGGTGATGAGCAGTCGGTGCGTCAACACGGGTTGCGTGAGCATGCGGACGTCGTCAGGAAGCATGTAGTCGCGGTCGTCGAGCGCGGCCGCGGCGCGTGCCGCCCGCAGCAGCTGCAGCGTTGCTCGCGGCGACGCGCCGAGCCGCAGCTCGAGCGACGCACGCGTAGCGGCGACCAGGTCGACGGTGTAGCGGCGAACGTCGGGCGCGACGTAAACGGTGCGGATGAGCTCGATGGCATTCGCGACTTCGACGGCGTCGGCGACGGGACGCAGATCGTCGAGGGGGTCGTGGCTGCCGTGGGAATCGAGCATCTCCAGTTCGGCGGTGGCCGACGGGTAGCCCATTGACAGGCGCGCGGTGAATCGATCGCGTTGCGCCTCGGGCAGCGGGTACGTGCCCTCCATCTCGATCGGGTTCTGGGTGGCCACGACCATGAACGGCGCCGCAAGCCGGTAGGTCGTCCCGTCAACGGTCGCCTGCCGTTCTTCCATGCTCTCCAGGAGCGCCGACTGCGTCTTTGGCGACGCGCGGTTGATCTCATCGCCGACCACGATGTTGGCGAACACCGGGCCGGGCTTGAACTCAAATTCGCGAGTGTCCTGGCTGAAGACCGACACACCGGTGATGTCGCTCGGGAGCAGGTCGGGGGTGAACTGAATCCGCTTGACCGAACAGTCGATGGCCTTGGCCAACGCCTTGGCGAGCATCGTCTTGCCAACGCCTGGCACGTCCTCGATGAGGAGGTGACCTTCGGCGAACAGCACGGTGACGGCCAGCTGCACGACGTCCGGCTTGCCTTCGATGACCTGCTCGACGGCAGCGCAGATACGCCGACCGGTTTCTGCGACCTCTTTGAGGTCGCCCCCCGCTGTCCCCGGAAACGCTGCCACCCGTCCTCCTTGCTCGTGATCCGCAGTCTGGCAGTCGAGCTTGCTCGCAAAACTCGCACCGAACTGTGCTCGCAGTCACTGAGTCTCTCAGGTCAAGAGCGTGCAAACGAGTGATCCCCGTACTCGAACGCGTGACAGGGCACATCGGTTCGCCCTCTTAGGTCGTGATCGCGCTCCTAGGGGAGTGATCGCCACCGATCGATGCCCAGGGTGCTTGAAAGTGGGGGACTGTGGAGTATGGTGGCGCGAAATGGAGAGCAAGGGTACGGGTCGGCGGGCGACCAGCGTGGGGACGAGCGGAGGTGGCGGGTGTTTCTGGGAACCCACGCCCCTCGACTCGATGAGAAAGGTCGGCTCTTCCTGCCGGCGAAGTTTCGCGACGAGCTCGCGGCCGGTCTGGTGATCACCAAGGGCCAGGAGCGTTGTCTCTACGTGTTTCCGGCCGTCGAGTTCGGCCGGCTTACCGAGGCGCTTCGGACCTCACCCGTGACACACAAAGGGGTGCGCGACTACTCGCGGGTGTTCTTCGCGAGCGCATCCGACGACATCCCCGACAAGCAGGGCCGCATCACGATCCCGCCCGCGCTACGCGAATACGCAGGTCTGAGCCGTGAGTGCGCGGTCATCGGTGCGAATACCAGGGTCGAGATCTGGGACGCCGCAGCGTGGGAGACCTACCTCGCTGCCCAGGAGCCGGTCTTCTCCGAACTTGGCGAGGAGGTGCTGCCCGGAGTCCTTTGACCAAACCCCTCACACCATGCGCCCCGCGCTGCG
>DASRZB010000111.1:0-3793 GCA_035653855.1 Acidothermaceae bacterium
GCAGCAGGACGTAGGCCTTGGCGGCGCGGGGGTCGGGCTCGAGGTAGTAGCTCTTATTGAAGTAGATCGGGTCGACCTGCTCGAGGGGCACGAACTGCAGAACGTCAATCTCGCGACTGCTAGTCAGGGGCAGTTCGGCCAAGTCGTCGTCGGTCAGCACGACCACGTCTCCGTCGGGCAGTTCGTAGCCCTTGGCGATGTCGTTGTACGGGACCTCTTCGCCGTCGATGGAACAGATCCGCTTGTACTTGATTCGACCGCCGTCCTCGCGATGCACTTGGTGGAAGGCGATGTCCTTCTCTTCCGTCGCCGAGTACACCTTGACGGCAATGCTGACCAGGCCGAAAGAAATGGACCCTTTCCAGATGCTGCGCATGAGCCTTCCTTCGTCCGTAAAGCACTAGACCGTGCCATCAAGCAAAGATGCAAACGAAAAGTCCGACAAGACGACCGTTCAGGTGGGCGATCGCCGGCTGGCCATCACCAACCTCACCAAAATCTTGTACCCGCAAACAGGATTCACCAAGGGCGAGGTTCTCGACTACTACGCCCGCGTCGCGCCGGTGCTGCTCCCGCATCTCGCCGGGCGTCCGCTGACCCGCAAACGCTACCCCAACGGTGTAGACGGCCCTTCGTTCTTCGAGAAGAACGCGCCGCGCGGAACACCTGAGTGGGTTCGCACGGTCACGCTTCCGGTGCCCGGAAGCACCATGAACCGCGAAACGATCGATTTCGTGATCGTCGAAGACCTACCGACCCTGGTCTGGACAGCGAATCTCGCCTCGCTTGAACTGCACGTGCCGCAATGGAAAGTAGGGCCACGCGGCGCCGTCCAGGACGCAGATTTGCTGGTGCTCGATCTCGACCCGGGACCACCCGCGACGATCGTCGAATGCTGCGAAGTTGCCTTGCTGCTTAAGCGAATTCTGGAGTCGGACGGCCTGACCGGTTACGCGAAGACGAGCGGCTCCAAGGGCATGCAGCTGTACGCGCCGCTTCGCCCCACGCCAGCCGACGACACCCGGCTCTACGCGCGGTCACTTGCTCGCCGACTCGAAAAGCAGCGACCTGACCTGGTGGTGTCCGACATGACCAAGGCGCTTCGCCACGGCAAGGTGCTGGTCGACTGGAGCCAGAACGCGGCCGCCAAGACGACCGTCGCGCCGTACTCGCTTCGGGGCCGCCCTGAGCCGACGGTCTCGACCCCCGTCACCTGGGACGAGGTCGCCGCCTGCGGGTCGCCCGAGGAGCTGGTCTTCTTGTCCGACGCAGTCCTCAACCGAGTAGCGGCGGACGGCGATTTGCTGGCCGACCTGGTCACGCTGACCACCAAACAACGGCCCAAGCTCCCCACCGCCGCCGCGGCCGCCGCAGATGGCGGCTAGTACCGGTAAGTTCTAACCGTCGGGGTTGGTACGAGTAAGCGGGCGGAGCATGACCGTGGAAGTCAAGATCGGTGTCCAGTACGCCGCGCGCGAGATCGTCGTGGAGAGCTCGCAGACCCCCGAGGCCGTCGAAGAACTGATCACCGCGGCGGTCAAGGCCGGCGGCCTGCTGACTCTCGCGGACGAGCGCGGCCGCCGGGTCTTGATCCCGATCGAGAAGCTCGCCTACATCGAGATCGGCGAAGCGAACGAGCGCAGGGTTGGCTTCGGCACCGCAATGTAGCTCGTGCGCCGGAGGCGGAGGTGTCGCTAGGCGGACAGGCCCAGTGCCGCCATGCGGCGCATGTGGGCATCGGTGATCCGGGTAAATGTGCGCATCAGTTCACTGATGTCGGCATTCGCGCCGGCCACCCCGCCGACCAGCAGCGTGACCAGCGCCTCGCGTTCTGCACACACCGCTTGGGCCTGGGCGAGCGCCTCGCCGACGATCCGGCGTCCCCACAGTGCGAGCCGGCCGGCGATGCTCGGATCGGCCGCAATGACCTGGCGTACCCGTTCGACCGCGAACTCCGCGTGGCCGGTGTCGGCCAGGACCTCCAGCACGAGAGCACGCGCGGTGGGATCGAGCAGCTTTGCAATCTCACGGTAGAAGTCCGCGGCAATGCCGTCACCGACGTAGGCCTTCACCAGACTCTCAGCCCAATCGCTGGGCGCAGTCTGGGCATGAAATGCCTCAAGCGGGACGACGAACGGGGCCATCGCCTTCTCGGCTCCCACGCCCATCCCGTCGAGGTGCCGCTCGAGTAGCTGGTAGTGCCCGAACTCTGCGGTCGCGAGGCGGGCCAGCGCCGCCTTGTCTTCGAGGGTGGGTGCCATTCGCGCGTCATAGGCGAGCCGCTCGAACGCCACGAGCTCGGCGTAGGCCAGCACACCAAGGAGGTCGGTGACGGCGTCGAGGTACGTCGGATCGGCCAGCAGGTCGATCTCGGGAACTTGCTCCTCACCCACGATTCGAGAGTAGTGCCGTATCGAGCGTGCCGAAAGCTTGGCGAGCGCTCGCACGGTAGACTCAGCATTGCCAAGGGCGACCGCCCGGACCCGCGAGCCGCGCTGCATCCGTCTTCATGCACGATTCCAGCGCCCGCCAGACGGTCCGGACCGCAGGTCGGCCCCTTTTGAGAGGTTCCGTTCTGACCACGTTTGCCGAACTCGGGATTGTTCCCGAGACCGCCGGGGCCCTCGAAGCCGTCGGCATCACCATCCCGTTCCCCGTTCAAGCACTGGCGATTCCGCTGGCGCTGACTGGCACCGACTTGATCGGCCAGGCTCGAACCGGCACGGGCAAGACCCTTGCGTTCGGTGCGCCACTGCTCCAGCTCATCGAGTTGGTCGACGACCATCGCCCGCGCGCACTTGTCGTCGTCCCGACTCGCGAACTAGCGATCCAGGTCGCCGCCGACCTCGTCGTCGCCGGCAAGGGCCTAGGCGCTCGCGTACTCGCTGTTTATGGCGGCCGGTCCTACGAACCTCAGGTGGCAGCGCTCAAGGCCGGCATCGACGTGGTGTCGGGCACACCCGGGCGGCTGCTTGACCTGGCTCGACAGGGCCACCTCGACCTTTCCGCGATCCAGATCCTGGTGCTCGACGAAGCCGACGAGATGCTCGATCTTGGCTTCCTGCCCGACGTCGAGCGCATCCTCGCGCTGACCCCGGCTAGCCGCCAGACGATGCTGTTCTCGGCGACGATGCCGGGTGAAGTCATCTCACTGTCGCGCAAGTACCTCAAGCAGCCGACGCGGATCCGCGCCGAGGAACCCGACGAGGGCCGCACGGTTCCAGAGACCGCGCAGTTCGTCTACCGCGCGCATTCGATGGACAAGCCCGAGGTGCTGGCGCGCATCTTGCAGGCTGACGGTCGCGGACTCGCGATGGTCTTCTGCCACACGAAGCGGCAGTGCGACAAGCTCGCGGCTGACCTGTCCGAACGTGGGTTCGCGGCAGCGGCGGTACACGGAGACCTCGGTCAGGGCCAACGTGAGCAAGCTCTGCGCGCTTTCCGGGCAGGCAAGGTCGACGTGCTCGTTGCCACTGATGTCGCGGCCCGCGGTATCGACGTCGAGGGTGTCACGCACGTCATCAACTACTCATGCCCGGACGACGAAAAGACCTACCTGCACCGCATCGGGCGCACCGGTCGGGCGGGCGCGTCCGGCGTCGCGGTTACCCTGGTCGACTGGGACGATCTGGCCCGCTGGAAGTCGATCAACAGCCTGCTCGATCTGTCGTTCCCCGACCCACCGGAGACGTACTCGACCTCCGACGAACTGCACGAGCAGCTGGGCATCCCACGGACAGTGACCGGCGTCCTGCCACGTGCCGATCGCACGAGGGCTGGCCTTGGTGCCGAG
>DASRZB010000112.1:0-3465 GCA_035653855.1 Acidothermaceae bacterium
CGTGGCCGGCGACCCGGCCCGGCGATACGGGAAAGGTTGAGGCGTGAGCCGAACGTACGAGAGGTTCGAGGCGTGAGCCGAAACGCACGAGTGCAGCGCACCACCAAGGAATCCGACGTCCTCGTCGAGCTCGAGCTCGACGGAACGGGCACCATCGACGTCGCGACCGGGGTGCCGTTCTACGACCACATGCTTGCGCAACTCGGCAAGCACGCGGGCTTCGACCTGCACGTCGCAACCGCAGGTGACATCGAGGTCGATGCCCACCACACGGTCGAGGACACCGCACTTGCGTTGGGCCAGGCGCTGCGCGAGGCACTGGGCGACAAGGCCGGCATCCGTCGGTTCGGCGACGCCTTGGTACCCCTCGACGAGACCCTCTGCCAGGTCGCGGTCGACCTGTCGGGGCGGCCCTATCTCGTGCACACGGAGCCCGAGATCGTCGAGCTCATCGGCAGCTACGAGACCACGCTCACCAAGCACGTCTGGGAGTCGTTCGTCGCTGAGGCAAGAATTTGCTTGCACGTCAGGGTGCTAGAAGGCCGCAACGCGCACCACGTGAACGAAGCGCAATTCAAGGCGGTAGCTCGTGCGCTGCGTGACGCGGTCCGGCTCGATGGGGTTGTCGGCATCCCGAGCACCAAGGGCGTGCTCTAGGCGATGGCACGCACGCTCGTCGTTCTCGACTACGGGTCGGGGAATTTGCGCTCCGCCGAGCGCGCGCTGCGCCGACTTGGCGCACAGGTCGAGGTGACCTCCGACGCTGCGGCGGCATTGGCCGCCGACGGTCTGGTGGTTCCGGGAGTCGGTGCATTTGCCGCGTGCATGCGCGGTCTCGATGCGATCGACGGTGGGCAGATCGTGCGCCAGCGGCTCGCGGCGGGAGCACCGGTACTTGGCATCTGCGTCGGCTTCCAGGTGTTGTTTGCCTACGGCGAGGAGCATGGCGAACGCACCGAAGGCATCGGTCGCTGGCCCGGCGGGGTCACGAAGCTCGAGGCGCCGGTGCTGCCGCACATGGGCTGGAATGTGGTGGCACCGCCGCCCGGCTCGGCGTTGTTCGCCGGCGTGGCCGACCAACGGTTCTACTTCGTGCACTCCTACGCGCCGCGGACGGCGCCGGGCCTGGTAACCACGGCCGAGCACGGCGCGCAATTCGTGGCCGCCGTCGAGGACGGCCTGGTGTCAGGCACCCAGTTCCACCCGGAGAAGTCCGGCGACGCCGGCGCGCAGCTGCTGTCGAATTGGCTGGAGACGCTGTCGTGACCCCGCTTACATTGTTGCCGGCCGTCGATGTCGCTGGCGGCCAGGCGGTTCGGCTCGTCCAAGGCGAGGCCGGATCAGAAACGCACTACGGCGAGCCCCTTGCTGCCGCACTTGCCTGGCAACAGGCTGGCGCGCAGTGGATTCATCTCGTCGACCTCGATGCCGCATTCGGTCGCGGCTCGAACCGCGAACTGCTCGCATCGGTCGTCGGCAAGCTCGACGTTGCCGTCGAGATGTCGGGCGGTATCCGCGACGACGAGACGTTGGCGGCGGCCCTCGCGACGGGATGCCGGCGGGTCAATGTCGGCACGGCTGCGTTGGAGGATCCATCGTGGGTGCGCGCGGCCATCGCGCAATACGGCGACCGGATTGCGGTCGGGCTCGACGTCCGCGGTACGACGCTTTCGGCCCGTGGCTGGACCCAGGACGGTGGCGAGCTCTTCGAGGTCCTTTCTCGACTGGACGCCGACGGGTGCGCGCGTTACGTCGTGACGGACGTGCGACGCGACGGCACCCTGACCGGGCCCAACCTTGACCTGCTGAGGTCGGTGTGCGCAATCACGGACCGGCCGGTCGTCGCGAGCGGGGGCGTGTCGTCGTTGGCAGACTTGCGTGCGCTATCGGAGTTGGTGCCCCTGGGAGTCGAGGGTGCAATCGTCGGGAAAGCCTTGTACGCAGGCGAATTCACCCTTGAGCAGGCGCTCGCGGAGGTCTCGCGTTGATTCAGAGGATCTCGTCCGGATCGAAATACGAACCGATCGTCGGCTATAGCCGCGCGGTGGTGGCCGGCCAGTACGTCGAGGTCGCAGGCACCACCGCACCGCTGGCTGGCAATACGGCTTACGCCCAGGCGAGGGGTGCGCTCGACATCATCGGCGCGGCGCTCGCCGAGGCCGGTGTCACCTTTGCTGACGTGATCCGGACGCGGGTCTTCATCACCGACATCAGCCAGTGGGAAGAAGTCGGTCGAGCCCACGGCGAGGTGTTTGCTGATATTCGCCCGGCCAGCACGATGGTGGAGGTCTCTGCGCTGATCGATCCGTCGATTTTGGTGGAGATCGAAGCAACCGCCTATCGCGGCCCGCAGTCGTGACGACTACCGACGCGTTGCTCGCCGTCCGCGTCATTCCTTGCCTCGACGTCGACGCAGGCCGAGTCGTGAAGGGCGTGAACTTCGTCGACTTGCGCGATGCCGGCGACCCGGTCGAGATGGCTCGGGTCTACGACGCCGAGGGTGCCGACGAGTTGGTGTTCCTCGACATCACCGCGAGCAGCGGCGACCGCGAAACCACCTACGACGTGGTGCGCCGCACTGCGGAGCAGGTCTTCATCCCGCTGACGGTCGGTGGGGGAGTGCGCGAGGTTGACGACTTCAACCGGCTGCTGCGTGCCGGTGCCGACAAGGTTGGGGTGAACACCGCAGCCGTGATGCGGCCGGCGTTGCTCGGCGAAGCAGCCGACCGCTTCGGGGCGCAGTGCGTCGTGTTGTCGATCGACGCCAGACGTGCACCGACGCCGTCCGGCTTCGAGGTCACGACTCACGGCGGTCGCCAGGGCACCGGAATAGACGCGGTCGCGTGGGCGGCCGAGGCGACCGAGTTGGGTGCAGGGGAGATCTTGCTGAACTCGATGGACGCTGACGGCACCCTGGCCGGGTTCGACCTCGAGTTGATCGCGGCCGTTCGCGCCGTCGCCTCGGTACCGATCATCGCGAGCGGCGGTGCAGGCAAGGCGTCGGACTTCGCGCCGGCGGTCGACGCTGGCGCCGACGCGGTGCTTGCGGCCAGCGTTTTCCACTTCGGCGCCCTGCGCATCGGTGACGTCAAGGCCGCACTACGCGCGGCTGGCCAGCCGGTCCGCTGAGGTGGCACGTACCGCTACCGTTGGGCGATGGTGATGGTGCGGTTCCTGGTGCGCGAATTCCGGGCGTGGTCGACGCGCTCGTACAACAGCGCGATTCAGGCTCCGGTGACTCCGTCACAGGCGCAACGCTGGATGAAGGCGCAGGGTTGGTCGCGATAGCGACTGCGGGGGCAGAGTTGCGCTAGCGACTGCGGGGGCAGAGTTGCGCTAGCGACTAAGAGGCGTTCGGTCGGCGCAGGACGGTGTCGAGGTCGTTGCCGCTGGCGAGTTCACGCGAGAGCCGGCGGAGCATCACTTGGCGGCGGACGCGCCGGCGGATCTCCTTGCGAGTCGTCC
>DASRZB010000113.1:0-5458 GCA_035653855.1 Acidothermaceae bacterium
GCCGCCCTCGACGGCGGCGAGGGCGCTCTGGACGAGCCCATGCCCGTAGCCCTCGGCCTTCACGACGGCCATCACCTCAGCGGGGCCGACGATCTCCTTGATGCGCGAAACGTTCGAGGAGATAGCACCGAGATCGACGCGGGCGGCGGCGCGCAGAGCAGCCGCGGCAACCGCCGGATCGCGATACGTCACGGCGACATCTTGCCAGTGCGCAGCGGCGCTGTGATGGGATGTTCCCATGCGGTTAACCAAGTACACGCACTCCTGCATTCGGCTGGACGACGGCAGCCGGGCTCTGGTGATCGACCCGGGGACGTTCTCGGAGACGCAACTCGCCCTCGACGGCGTGCACGCCGTCCTCATCACCCACGAGCACGCCGATCACCTCGACGCGCCCGCTCTCCTCGCGGCGGCAAAGGCCGACACGTCGTTGCAGGTGTGGGCGCCCGCGTCGGTCGCGGGGTCACTGGCCGAGCTGGGCGACCGCGTCACTGTCGTGGGCGCCGGTGAATCCTTTTCCGCGGGCGGCTTTGGCGTTCGCGCATTTGGGGGTTTGCACGCGTTGATCCACCCGCTCATAGGCCCGCCCGTTGCCAACGTCGGCTACCTCATCGAAGGCTCGGTCTACCACCCGGGCGATTCGTTCACGGTGCCGCCGGTACCCGTCGAGACGTTGCTGATCCCGATCCATGCACCGTGGTCGAAGGTCAGCGAAGTCATCGACTTCACGGCGGCCGTTCGCGCACCGCGCGCGTTCCAGATCCACGACGCGTACCTCAGCGAAGTCGGCGGCGCACTTGTCGACCGCTTGGTGGGAACGGTGGGCGCGACGTACGGCACGACCTACACCCGCCTCGCGCCAACCGAATCCGTCGACCTGTAGCGACCTTGGCACCGCCGTTCGTAACGCTGCCGGAACGTTCCTTGGCCTAGATTCTGGCGGGTGAGAGCGAGCGGGTTCGGGCGCGGGCTGACAGCGCCGCGGGCATCGCGTGCCTTGGGCACCTTCACCGCGGTTGAAGTGGCCATTGGGTGTCTGCTCACAGTTCTCGCACACGACCTGCGCGCGTCATTCGACGGGGTGCTGCTCGTGATCATTGCGATCGTCGCCGCGGTCGGGCTCGTGGTCGCCCGTCGACAGCCGTCGAATCCGATCGGCTGGATGCTGCTCGTCGCTGCCGCGTTCTTTGCCGCGTACGCCGTCGCGGTTCTCTACACCGTCCTCGACTACCACCGGCACGGCGGCCGGCTGCCGTTCGGTCGCGTCGCGCTCGCCACCGAGCCAGCTTGGGTGCCCGGGTTCGTGCTGCTCGGGCTCGCGGTCGCGCTCTTTCCCGACGGTCGCCTCGCTTCCCGGCGCTGGCGGATCCCGCTGATTGTCTACGCGGCCGCTGGTGCCTGGTTCTGCTGCGTCTGGTCGCTATCGCAGGCGACGCTGCGCGTCGGCGCGGGGTTCTACGTCGACGGGGTCGGAAATTATCCCGGGCAGCCAGGAGGCTTTTCCGGAGTGGCGGCTGGGCTCGCCTGGGCCGCCGCGCCGATCGTCCTCCTGCTCCTGATCGCGTTCGTCATACGGCAGGCGGCGACCTGGCCGCGCCACCGGGGAGCGACGCAAGCAACTGACGTGGCTGATGAGCGGCGGCGCCTTGTCAGTCGTCTCGATCTACCTTGTCTCGACCAACAACACGAGCAGCGCGGGGCGTGTCGTCACCGACATCGCCGCCGTCGGCCTGACCGGCATCCCGCTCGCGATCGGCGTCGGGATCTTGAAGTACCGGCTCTACGAGATCGACCGGCTAATCAGCCGCACCCTCTCCTACCTCGCCATCACCGGCCTCCTGGTCGCCGTCTTCCTCGGCCTGGTCGCGCTGACCACGAGCGTCCTGCCGTTCTCCTCCCCCGTCGGAGTCGCTGCCTCGACGCTCGCCGCGGCAGCGCTCTTCAATCCGGTGCGCCGCCGCGTTCAACGACTCGTCGACCGGCGCTTCAACCGCGCCCGCTACGACGCCGACTCGATCATCGCCGCCTTCACGATCCGGCTCCGCGACGCCGTCGATCTCGACACGATTAACCAAGAACTACGCCAGGCGGTCAACCAAGCCGTCGCACCGGCACACGCCTCCGTCTGGATCACCCCGAACCCGAACCCGAGACGCACCTGATCGGGACGACGGTCACAAGTTCGAGATAGGCAGCTCCGAGCGGGACCAGCCGATTCGCCGTGCCCCAGCCCGGATGGCGCCCACCCTCGATGGTCGTCAGGCCGTAGCGATCTTCGAACTGTGCCTGCGCGGCATCGAGATTGCGGACTCCGATAACGATGTGATCGATCTGTACGTCCGCATCCGCCATCGGCACATACTGCCCCGGTCGGCCGAGCGACGGGCTGAGCGGCACGAGGCCAGTTTCACCATGATGGTGCCTCTCGTCGTCGCGGCGCACGGAATACGCGCGGCGAGCGGTGGCGCGGTGATGATGATGGGGCCACCTAAGCGCGTGTGAGGAGTTCGCGCATGTCGGCCACGCTCGGCACCCGCCCGGACAGCACAAGCCTTTCGTCGATGACGAGTGCAGGTGTGCTCATGACGCCGTAGCCGACGATCGAAGGGTAGTCCTCGACTTTCTCTAGCTGCGCGGTGATGTTCAGCTCGGTCAGGGCTTGGCGGGTGACTCGTTCGAGCGCTTTGCAGTTGGCGCATCCTGGGCCGAGCACTTTGATGATCATGGATGTTCCTTTCGGGTTTAGGTCAACAGAAGGTTGAACAGGTAGCCGACGGCGACGATGCCGCCGCCGACGACGCCGATGAACGCCGCGAGTAGTTGGGGCTTCAGAACGCGGCGCAGCAGGATCATTTCCGGCAGCGACAAAGCGACGACGCTCATCATGAAAGCCAGCAGGGTGCCCATCGGCAGGCCCTTCTCGTGCAGGGCCTGGACCAGCGGCATGATCCCGGCGGCGTTGGAATACAACGGGATCCCGATGCTGACCGCGACCAGCACCCCGAAGGCATTGCCGGGTCCGGCGTAGCGGGTGAAGAAGTCCGCCGGCGCCCAGCCGTGGATGACGGCCCCAAGACCGATGCCGACGAGCAGGTACGGCCAGATCTTGGCCAAAATGCTCCCCACCTCTTCGACACCCATGCGGAGCCGCTGGTCGAACGTGAGCCCGGCGGTGGTATCGATGACCTCGCCGTGGAGCCGGGTTTCGAACACGAATGGCTCGACCCAGCGTTGGACGCCGAGCCGGCCCAGAACCCAGCCGGCGAGGATCGCGACGCTTAGCCCAGCGGCGATGTAGAGGGCCGCGATCTGCCAGCCGAACATGCTGAACAACATGCCGACCGCGATCTCGTTAACCAGCGGGCTCGCGATCAAGAAGCTGAGCGTGACCCCGATCGGCACCCCAGCGGCGACGAACCCGATGAACGCCGGAACGGCGCTGCATGAACAGAACGGGGTGATCACCCCAAGACCGGCGGCCGCCACGTTGCCGACACCTTCGCGCCGACCGCCCAGCAGCGCCCGGGTGCGTTCCACACTCATGTACGAGCGCAGCACGGTGACCACGAAGATGATGCCGACCAGCAGCATGCCGATCTTGATCGTGTCGAAGCAGAAGAAGTGGATCGTCTGGGTCAGCCGCGCCTTCGGGTTTAGCCCCAGCACGTGATACAGGATGCGGTCCCACAGCCAGCCATTCACCCGATACGCCGCCACCCACGCCACAACTGCGGCGGACAGCATCAGCCAACGGCCGCGGGTCGAGACCGGTACCCGGTCGATCACGCTCACGACGGAGCGCTCCCGGATTCGACGGCACCGGGCAGCGCCGCGGCTAGCCGGTCGAGCGCGTCGACGGCGAGTGCGTAGTCGATCCACCGGCCACGGCGGCTTGTGGTCACCAGCCCGGCCTCGCGGAGCACCTTCAGGTGGTAGCTGAGCAGGTTCGCCGCGATCGGCAGCTGCTCCTGCAGGTCACACACACAACGCGGCGATTGCGCCAACCGCGTCAATACCGTCCACCGAACCGGGTCCGCAGCAGCGGTCAGCAACGCCACTGCGTCCGCGGCCGGCATTTCAACAGCAGTTGTTGCAATCATGATTGAAGTGTCGGCTCGACGGGCGTACGCCGGCAGGGACGAAAGCCCCGACGGGTCCAGTCATAGGGCATGGGCTGCCGGTGCAGCCGTGTCGGGCACCCAGCGGGCCCCGCAGTGGGAGGCTGACGAACTCGAGCCCAGCCGACTAACGGCTGGCTGCGGCACACCCGAAGGCGTGGGTGCGTCGGCGCGAGCGGTTCAGGTGATGTCGAGTTCGGTGTACATCCCGGCCTGGTAATGCCCCGGCAGATTGCAGAGCAGTTCGTATCGTCCCGTGGGCAGAGTGAGTGTGGCCCAACCGGTGCTCCCGGGACGCAGGCCATCACCAGGACCCTGCGCGCAGGACGCGGAAACCTCACCGGCGCTACCGGCTTCATCGACCTTGCCGTCCGAGCCAGCTTGACGCACACCTACGGGTTGGCCTGCCGGCAACGGAAGAACGACGAGCTCGTGGGTGATCAAACCGACGTTGCTCACCCACAACGACACCATCGGGCCCGCGACCGCACCGGTACTCGCCGTGACCCGCATCATCCCCGGTTGCCAGCTACGCCACCCGGACTGGCCGCCGCGCATCATCATCGAACCGGCGCCGCCCATGTCGATCAACGACACGTCGACGACCGCACCGATCCACAGCCCACGACGCGCGCGTACACCCCTGGTCGTCATCGGGTGAGCAGGTCGCGACGCCGCAGATACTCCTCCTCGGTAACCTCCCCGCGGGCGAGCTTCTCGTCCAGGATCTGGCGGGCGCCTCCCGGGTTCTGCTCCAACGGTCTGCGCGCATTGCGCACCAACCACAGCACGCCAGCAACGAGTGCACCCCAAAAGATCAGCATCACCAGGCTCATCACGACCCAGTCACCCGCGCCCCAGCTGTGATGCCACACCATCGGTGCTCCCAAGTCCCCGCGGACGACCCTCCGGTTCAAGCATGGATGCCGAGAACACCCACGACCGGAGCCCTTCGACCCCCAACGCAAGGCCCAAGGTCGCCACCCGCCATCGGGGAGCTACACCCCGCATCGGGCAGCGACGTTGTTCCTACGGCGAACACAGGCAGGCCGCCCAGCCGAACATCCGACTTTCGGCAAGTAGTGCGTTCGCTGGGCGAGGTTGCGCTTCGAACGACTCCACCTGTTGCTCTGGGCGCTGCGACCTACCGGAGCGAGCGAATCGCGGCGGGAAGGCTGGCGATGATGTCGTCGGCGACGATCGGCGCATCCTGGGCAGCGATGCGACCAGCCGCGCCATGCACGTAGGCGGCACATGACGCCGCGTCGAGCGCCGACATTCCGCCGGCGAGCAGCGCACCCGTAACGCCCGACAGAACGTCGCCACTGCCGGCGGTCGCG
>DASRZB010000114.1:0-4385 GCA_035653855.1 Acidothermaceae bacterium
GAGGGTCTTTTCGTCCATGATCGTAAGGAAGGCGCCGACGCTCGTCGCGGGAGCTGGGACGAACGTGTCGACGTAGAGGGTGTTACCTGCGGCGTCGAGGGTGAGCCCGAGCGGCAGCGCCCCAGGGCTTCTGTCGGAGTAACCACGCGAGTAGCTCCGTTGATCCGCGAGATGTTTCCCTGTTCACCGTTGGCGTCCGCCACAAAGATCGTGTTCGTGCCGGTGTCCACGACAACTGCTATTGGTCCCTGCCCAACGGGCAACGTGCCAGTGACGGTGTTCGTCGTTTCATCGAGGATCGACACGGAGTTCGCTGCTTTGTTCACGACATAGGCGAGGTGCCTCGTCGAGTCGACGGCGATGGCGACCGGGTTCGCGCCGACCGTGACGGTCGCGACGACACTCGCCGACGCCGTGTCGATGACCGACACGGTGCCGGCCCCGGAGTTCACCACGTAGGCCGTGTGCGTCTATCTGACCGCGCTGCGGAAGGGCTGGCTGTGGAAGGTGCCCTTCGTGTCGAAGGTGACGGTGCTGCAGATCCTGCGTCGCCTCGTTGACGTGCAGCGGCGCGGTTGGAGTGGTCGCGGGTGCGAGCCCTAACGCAGCTTGGTGACCGGTGGCATGGTTTCGCGGCTGGTGAAGCGGAGTTGGGTGAGTTCTTCGCCGTTGGCCCACGCGTTGAACGCCTTGATGTACAAGGCGACGTGTTCGCGGGTGTCGCGGCGGCGCATCACCTGGCCGGCCTGCTTCCTGGCCATCGCGAACATCACCCGGCGAAACAACAACCGCGGATCGTTCTTCTTCAACCCCGCGCCATCAATGATGCCCTCATACCAAGGGGCCAGGTTGGCTCGCCGGTTCGCGTGCTCCACCAGATAGCTGGCCGCACCCGCAGCGCTTTTGATCATCCCCGTCGCGACGGCGATCTGTTCACCCACTGCGACGAAGTCCCGCAGCTTCGGATGATCCTCCAGCGTTTGGACGATCTGGTGATTGGTAACCGCCGCGGCACCACCGGACCAGTTCAAGTCCGGCCGGTTGTCAAACAGCCACACGGTGCGCACCATCGCGGCCAGCATCGTCGCCGACTTCTCACCCTCAATCGCCAACACATCAGCGGCGTTGCGTCGCTTCCCGGTGTCCAGCACATCGAACGTGCCGTCATCAACGTCGGTGAACACCGTCATCGCCACCGGCACATCCGCATCAACGACCGCCGCCAGCCGGTGCTGCCCGTCGATCAGCACCCCGGACACATCAAACGCGATCCCCTGGTGGGTGACCATCCACTCCCCGCGTTTCATCGCCTCCGCGAACGCTCGTACCACCGTTCGGGACACCGGCCGGTTCGTGGTGTTGGCCTCCAACCACTCAGCTGCCTTCGCCGGGGTGATCATCTGCACCTTGCTGCGCAATGACCTCACTCCTTCTTACTGCGCACTGAACTCGCTGCTCCGCGGCGCCGTGCTGGCCACCGGCGCCACCCATCGTCGCACGCCACCACGCCGTTGTCCGGCCACACCCGCACAACGCTAGGCCCACGCGGCCGATGGCAGACCACTTGTGCTGCCACCAGGGTCCTGGCGTTTGCGGGTCCCGCCTGGCGGTGAGGACAGAATGAGTACGTGTGAGTAGCCGAATTCACTTGAGGAATCCGTTACTCCGTGTGCGGCTTCGGCGAATACGTTCAGCCGATAGCCGGTCCGGCCGTCCACTGCTTGACTAGGTTTCGTTCCTCCTGGGGGGCATCGATATGCGGGCGTCATTGGTCGCCTAGTCCGCATGGAGCCACGGCGAAACCGACCCGGTCCAAGAATGCGTCGCAGCGCGGCGTGGTCACACGGGGGTTTGTCGTACACGCAGGTGTTCGAGATCGCGGGTCATCTCGCGGTGTCGCACTACACGTGCGCCAAAGATTCCGCGAGCCGCATCCGGTGTGAAGCATTTCCCTTCGGCACGGCCGGCTTACGCCGACTATCGATGCCACACGTCCGAGCCCATGCTCGGGAACGGAGAAAGACAATGACCGAATCACGTCGCCGTATGAGGGTCAGCCGCAAGCTCGCCTGGACAGTTACCCCGGTCGTAGCCGCAGCCCTGTCAGTGGGCGGGGTCGCGCTGGCCAGCAACGCCTGGCACACCAGCCAGACCGTCACCGCGTCCGGCAAGGTCGGCACCGTTCAGCCGGTCATCGCCACCGCGACCGTCGAGGACATCTATCCCGGCCAGCCGCTCAAAGTCGACATCCACTTCAACAACCCCAACGCGTTCGCGGTGAACGTGCTGGCCCTTCAGGCCACCACCATCACCTTCACCGATGCGGCCGTTTGGCCGAACTCGGCGCAGCTGCTGTCATTGCACCGCTCCTACGGAGTCGAGTGGGACAACTCCAGCACCGGCGCTGGCAGCCTGAGCCTGCCTGCCACCGCATTCGACCTCGGCCCCTCGGCGTCGGTTCCGGCCGGCTCCTCCGACCAAGTGCTCACCGGCAGCGCGGTCGACCCGTCATTCGCCAACGGCTTACAGCAAGGTTCACCCGTCTCCATCGACTACTGGGTCGACGAAGGCGCCTTCTAAGTCAGTCCCGAACGGCAGGGGTGGGCGTCGAGCAATCGACGCCCACCCCTGATCTGGGACCACTCAGGGAACTTTGGTGACGCACTGCTGAGTTCCGTGGTTGAGGCGCGGACGATCGAGATGCGAACCGGCTGGCGCCGGTCGGCCGGCCGCGTTCGGTGCGCCTAAGCCGTCGGGTTCGCACTCAGCGAAGCCCTCGCCGGCCGCCTCGCACTGACACGAGGTTCGGCCGAAGCCTTCAGCGGGCAGACCGTGTTCATGGTCCACGTCATCCGAAGCTTCACAGTGCAGCAGCCCACGAGCGTCGTGGTCGGTTATCTCAAGGACTTCGCGAGAGCAGAGGCCTGGGACCCAGGCACCAAGTCCTGCCGTCGGACCGATACCGGCGACATACGCGTTGGTTCAACTTGGCAGAACGTGTCCGAGTTTCGCGGCCGCGAAACAGACCTGGAGTACACACTTCGAAGACTCGACCCTGACCATCTGACATTCGTTGGGAAGAACAACACCGCTACCTCTACCGACGACATGGCTTTCAGTTCCGGCGACGGCGTCACCACGATCACCTACAGTGCGACGATCGAGTTCCACGGCTTGGCCAAGCTTGCCGGACCATTCCTTCAGTCAACGTTCGAAAAGCTCGCCGACGAGACCGAACGGCAGATGACGACAGTTCTCAACAGTCTGGGCTGACCGAGATTGCTCAGTCTGAACAGTCGACAGCCACTGCGAGTGCGGCGCAGACCTCGCGCATCCGGGTGTCGCGCAGACGGCCCAGCCGGCTGACAAGGATCGCAATCGACACGCTTTCGACGGAGTCTAGGTTGACAGCCGAACGTCGCGGTACCGGATCGTCTCCGGGTTCCAGTACAACTTCGCTGACCAACCCCCGGATGGTCGTGGTGCAAGGCGCTACAAGCGCACGTCGATGCCGCGGGATCACAATGTCGCGGGACAGCACCACGACGGGTCGACGACCGATCTCAGCCATCTCGCACCACCAGATCTCGCCGCGCGCAGGGAGAGCGCTCACGACTGCGCCACGGCCTGTCGAAACGAAGCCAAATCGCCCCACTCGTCGGGCTCCTCAAGCGGGTGCTGGTCATAGGCGGCCGCATAATTCGCATCGATTTCGGCAGAGCGGTAGCGCGCCAGCAATGCAGCGAGCGCTTCGTCCACCAAAGCGGCATCGGTCGTACCGGCCCGCGCTTTCCGGGCGCCTTCCAGCAGCGCGGCGTCGACCGTCGTACTGAGACGTATGCGAGTCATGCCATCATTATGCCATCATCATGCCACTCGTGGCCGGCGTCGTCGACGCCGGTATCACCGGCCGCTGACGACAGGGCGATACACCGAAGTGCAGGTCCAGCCGTCGCGTTGCCGACTAGCCTCCAGGCTATGAGGTTTGCGTGCCGACCGGTCATCCGCGGCCTTGCTGCCGTCGTCCTGCTTCTGGGTCTTGTCGCTGTCGGCGAGCTGACCGCCCACATCCAAGCTCGGGCCGACGTCCCGCCGCTACCGGCCGGCACGCTGTGTCAGGGTCCGCAGGCGTCGCAGCCCGCGAGCGGACCGACACACGTGATCAACATCGTGTTGGAGAACGAATCGACGGCCAACGTCGAAAGCTCCCCCGACGCGACGTTCGAGCGCGGCACTCTCGACGCCCAGTGCGGCACCTTCAGCCAGACCGCGATGCACAGCACGACGCACTACTCCGCCAGAAGAGGCCAACTACTTTGCGCTGACGACGGGGCTCAACGCAGCCATCAACTCGGGTGCCGACGCTCAAGCGAACTTCGGGCTCT
>DASRZB010000115.1:0-11635 GCA_035653855.1 Acidothermaceae bacterium
GCGTGTGCGAGTTCGGCCACGAAGGCCGGCAACGTGACCACACCGGGTGCGAGCGCCGTGACCACGCCGACTGAGGTGAGAGCCACAGAGGTGGCACGCGCCGATCCGGGCTCGCTGTCGACGGCGGCACTTGTCGAAAGCATCAACACGTTCGGCCACGACCTCTACGCACAAGCCGGGACTGGCGGCAACGTCGTTGTGTCCCCCTTGAGCATCGAAGTGGCGATGTCGATGGCGCGGGCCGGCGCCGGCGGCACGACGGCCACCGAGATCGACGCCACGATGCACTTCCCGAGCATCGGTCGCGACGCGCAGATGAACGCACTCACGCGCGATCTGGCCACCCAGGACACCGCGCCGCCTCTGCAATCACCTGCTGCGAGTCGTGACCCCAACGCGCCCCCTGCCGCGCCGATCCTCACCATCGCCAACGCCTTGTTCGTGCAGCAGGGCCAACCAATCGGGCAACCGTTCCTCAACACGATGGCCGCTGACTACGGCTCCGGCGTCCGTACGGTCGACTTCACCTCGCCGTCCGCCATTGCAGTGATCAATGCATGGGTGCGCACACAGACCGCCGACCGTATTCAGCAACTGTTCGACTCGCTTGATCCGCAGACCAAGCTGGTGCTCGCGAATGCCGTCTATCTGAAGGCCGACTGGGCAACGCCGTTCGCGGAGGATCCGACGTCGGATGCAACGTTCACGACGGCGGCCGGCAAGCAGATCACGGTTCCGACGATGCACCAGACGGGGTCGCTCGGCTACGCAAGCTCCGACAAGTGGCAGGCCGTGGCGTTGCCTTACGCCGGCGGCACACTGACGATGTACGTCATAGTGCCGACGGCGAACACACCCCTCGCTGACCTACTCGCACCAACGACCTTGACGCAGATCTCGGCCGGGCTACATCCCACCCCGTTGAGTCTCGCGTTGCCGCGGTGGAAGTCGACAACGAAGGTCGACCTGGTGCCTGTGCTCAACACCCTTGGGATACACACCGCGTTCACCCCGGCGGCTGACTTCTCTGCGATCGCGCCCGAGCTCTACATAAAGCAGGCCATCCACCGAGCCACGATCAATGTCGACGAGTGGGGCAGCGAAGCGGCCGCCGTCACCGGCCTCGCGTTCCCCGCGTCGTCGATGTTGGCGCCGCTGACCGTACATGCCGACCATCCGTTCGCCTACGCGATCGTCAACCCGCAGACCGGCGTCGTCGTATTCGAAGGATCGGTCGCTGATCCGACGGCTGGATAGCCGGACGACGACAGCTGCGCCCGTACGGATCTAGGCGTCGTGTGCACTCGCGTTGGCGACGATGGCGTCGTGAACGTACTGCGCGAGACCAGGAGCGACGCAGTCGTAAGTAGCACGGAACCGATCGTCCGCGATGTACATCTCGGCGAGGTTGCGCTGCATCGCGTGGCTGCAGTCGTAGAACCAGCGGCTGATGAATCGCCGGTTGTCCTCAGCCAACGCCATCGCCTGTTCGCTGGTAGCAGCGAGCCCGTCGGTCATCGCATCGGCATACGCGCGCAACGCGACGTCCGACTGCGCCTTCATCTCTATCCAGTCCTCCTTCGTGTACCTCGCAGCACGGCGTTGGGATTCGCGCCAAGCGTCGGTGTCGCCCCAACGCTCCTCCGCTTCGGCAGCCCACTCGCCGCCCACCTTTTCCGTGCCGAAGACCTCGAACTGCTCCTCGGGCGTTAGTGCCATTCCCATCGTGCGGGCCTCCAATTCCTTCTCGAGCGCGCGCAGCAACGCCTGGTCTCGGTTGATGCGGGCGCGCAGCATGCGATGTTGGTTGCGCAGGTGAGCCTCGACGCCCGAGCCGGGGTCAGCAAGCATCGATGCGATCGCGTCGAGCCCAAAATCCAACTCCCGGTAGACGAGGATCTGGCGCAAGCGGTCGAGGTCTTCCCGGCTGTACCTGCGATGGCCGGCGACAGTTCGGCCGCCCGGACGTAGCAGTCCGATCTCGTCGTAGTGGTGAAGCGTGCGCACTGTCACCTTCGCGAGAACGGCCAACTCGCCGGTCGCGTATCCGTTGTCGGTCATGAGACCACTGTGCAACCTCACGTTGCGTCAGGCGCAAGCCACTCCTTGAGATGGACCCACCGTGGCTGTGTCCGCCGGTCGCACGCAGAACTCACGGCCATCGGGATCGGCCATCGCCACCCAGCTGACATCGCCCTGGCCGACGTCCGCTCGACTCGCTCCGAGTGTGACGAGACGGTCGACTTCTGCTTGCTGCTCACTGTCGGCAGCTGGAGCGAGGTCGAAGTGCAGCCGGTCCTTGCCGGTCTTCGGCATCAGTGGCGGACCGCCCCACGTGATTTTCGGGCCGCCATGGGGCGACCGAATCGCAGTCTCCTGGTCTTGGTCCCAGACCAACGGCCAGCCAAGCGCTGCGCTCCAGAAGTACCCAACTTCCTGCGACCCGTTGCACGAGACTGCGCCGATGAATCCGCACTCAGCAAGGAACTTGTTGCCCTCCTCGATGACGCAGAACTCATTGCCTTCCGGGTCCGCGAGCACCACATGGCCCTCGTCGGGTCGTTGACCGATGTCGATGTGCCGGGCGCCAAGTCGAAGCGCCCTCTCCACGGTCTGCTGCTGGGGCTCGAGGTTGCTCGTCAGATCCAAGTGCATGTAGTTCTGCGCGGTCTTCTGGGCGTGGGTCGGAAGAAATCGCAGCCGGAACCCGGTGTCGTCGCTCGGCAGGAGCACGATGCCTTCGTCGGCATCGTCGGCCATCTCCCATCCCAAGACACCACCCCAGAAGCGCGCAACAAGAAGCGGTTCGTTCGCGTCGAAGCAGAGCGCAGCGAGCTCGACAGTCATACACATCTCCGATGGGCCGATACAGCTTGTCCCCCAGCCCATTACTTATCACTATGTCCCCAATAGACCCGGAGGTTGTGATGACCGAGCAGACTGCTCTGATGCTGTCGGTGCGCGGTGAGGCGGCGCTCACGGTCACCGCGACTGTCGATATCCAAATCGCGGTACGCGACTTCGACCTGTTGGAGGTACTCGGCGCGCATCTGAGCACGCACGAGGACCTGCACATCCACGGGGTCAGTTGGCGGGTCGACGCCGACAACTCCGGTTGGGCGAACGTGCGGGCCGCCGCGATCCATGCGGCGATCGACAAGGGTCGTGACTACGCCGCCGCGCTCGGCGTTTCCCTAGTGGACGTGCTCCACGTCGCCGACGCTGGACTGCTGGACGGAAACCCCGGGCAGGTCGGCACTTGACCCAGAGCCCCAAGAGCTCCGTGCCACGATCGATGCCCGGCTCCGAGCGACCGCGGTGTCCTTAACCGAGAGTTGATCCGCTCAGATCGTGTGGTCTGGACTGGTCGGCGGTGGTAGCAGGGCGCGTGCGGCGCGGGCGCAGAAGTACACGGTCGCGGGAAGTGCGACCAGGGCGCCGCTGAGTGGGAAGCCGACACCGGGGGTGCCAGTCTGAGCGGCTTGGTCGACGGAGACGATCGCCAGGCCCGCGGTGCCGGCGGCGAACGCGGCCGCGCCGAGCGCGTCGACCAGGCCGGGGGGAAGCAGCAGCGGAGAATCAGTGCGCCGGCGCCAGGCACGGTAGCCGAGCAGCAGCACAAGTCCGACCAGCCCGGCGAGGACTCGCAGCACCACCGCGTCGTCCGCGACCTCTTGGACCGAAGGGCCGGAACCTTGGCCCTGGAACACCGTGACCCCGCCGACGAACGACCGGCCGGCCCACACGTTCATGGCCAGGGCCACGAGCCCGCTGATGCCGACCGCGACCAGCCCGCAGCCGGCCAAGAACAACGCACCACGCAGTGTCTCGACTACCAGGCCCAGGAACGATCGACGCGATGTCGCACGCACGATCGGTGCCACGGGCCCGAATCGACGCACGGCTTCGGTCTCGGCCGCCTGTCGCGCCATGCCACCGTTGACCAGATCTGCCGTCGTGGCGTGGAGATGGTCGCTGGCTTCGTCCAGCAGCCGCCGCGTGGTCCGGGCGTCGGACCGGGTGCGGCGCAGCAGTTCGTCGAGGTAGTCCTCAATTGGCGTCTCACTCATGCGATCACCGCCTGCATGTTCGCGACGTAGCTTCGCCATGCACGCCGCTGTGAAGTGAACTCCTTGCGGCCCCGCGCAGTCAGCGCGTAGGTCCGCCGCCGCCGACCCTGCGCCGATTCGACCGAACTTTCGATCAGCCCTGCCCGCTCCAAGCGGTGCAGCGCGGGGTAGATGGTGCCCTCCGCTAGATCGAACTCGCCGGCGCTGCCTTCACGCAACCCGGCGATGATCGCGTACCCGTGGGCGGGGCCGTGGCGCAGCACACCCATCAGCATCAATTCCACGTCGCTCGTCAACCACAACATACCTCGGTAGTCTAGGCATTGGGTCGCTAGGTGTCTAGCCCGGCAACGGACCGCAGTAGTCGGGAGCGGGTCGGTCTCAGAGTGCGGGAGTACCGTCGGGGCATGGCGATCGTGCGGTGCAGCCAAGGTGGCCTCTTCGAGACCAAGTGGATTCCTTTGGCATCGTTTAAGGCGGTACGCCTCGGCAACCGTCGCCTCCAGCGATGCCCAGTTCGCGAGAGCGGATGCCTGATCCCGTCGCGTGCGTGAGCGCGTCTTAGTGGAGTTCGCGTCTGGCGTCGAACAGAGTGCGGGTCGAATGAGCCACTACCGCGCCGTGCTCGCGGATGTGGCCGTCGAGGTGCCGCAGCACATCGCGGTAGCGCTCCACGGTGAAGTCAGGAACCCACCACACGCATTTGCGCAGAATGTAGACGATGGCGCCGATGTCGAGAAACTCCATCCGACAGCGCGCGGTGCGCATGTCCCGAATCTGCAACCCGGCTGCTTGCGCCGCGGCGGCCTCGAGTTGTGGGTCCCGCGCGAGGCGCTGCTCGGGCATAAGACCAACGAAATGTTCGATGAGCTCGAACGCTGACGCCGGTCCGACGTGTTGAGCAAGGTAGGTACCGCCATCGACAAGCACGCGGGCGATCTCGCTCCAGTTTGGTTTCACGGGGTGGCGGCTCGTCACGAGTTCGAAGCTGGCGTCGGCGAACGGGAACGGTTTCCCTTGCTCCACCGTGACAACCTGCACACCGCGCGGTGACAAGAGGCGCCGCGCCCGCTCGACGTTGGGAGCCCAGCCCTCGGTGACCACCATGGTGCTCGGTAGCTGCGGCATCTGCGCGACGATCTCACCGCCACCGGTGTCGATGTCTAACGCGGAGCCGACCTCGCAAAGACGCCGCGCCAACAGCCGCGAGTAGCCCCACGGCGGGCGCTGTTCGGATGCACGGCCATCGAGCCAGCCGAAGTCCCAGCCCGAGACGTCGACCCCCTCCGCCTCGTCAACAAGCTCATCGAAGCTGCGCACACGTCATGATGACTGTCCCGTCAACACGATTTCGCGAGCAACGGCCCGACTCGCGTATGGGACCGCTCCGCGCCAAAGTCGGGCGAGCGTAGCCGCCCTCCAAGCGGCCACAGTCGGGTATTTCCGCTACGGGCGTTGCACCGGCAGCAGCAACGCGAAGTACGATCGGCGCGAGATTTCTCGTGTGCCTAAGCCGGAGGCTGTGATGGACAAGGACTTGGTGGATCAGCTGATCGATGTGGCCCAGCGGGTGGTAGCGAGCGGGGCGATCTCTGCGAACGGCCACGGCAACGTCAGCCTTCGGGTCCCCGGCGCAAACGAGATGTACTTCACAGCAGGTCCGTCGCTGCGCGGCCATGCGCCAGCCGCCGTGGTCCGGGTTGGGCTGGATGGGACCTTGCTGGAGGGAGACCTGCCGCCGATCCAAGGCGCAGTGGTCGCGATGCACACCGCGATGTACGCGGACCACCCCGATGTTGGTTGTGTGCTGCATACGCATTCGCCCTATGCCACGGCGTACGCGGTAGCGCACCGCCCGATCGGGTGCTGGGTTGAAGCGCTGGCGATGTTCGGACTGCCGACAGGAGTACCGGTTGCCAGCTATGGGCCGCGCGGGTCAGACCAGGCAGTGGCCAACATCCGGGCCGCGATCACTCCCGGTGTACCGGCGGTGCTGTTGGCCAACCACGGTGTGCTGGTGTTTCACCGCACCCCTGAGTTAGCGATCGTCGTCGGCGGGATCGTCGAAGAGGCCGCGCAGGCAGGTATCAACGCGGGCAGTCTGGGCGGCCCCGTCGAGGTTCCCGAGGAACTGCGCGCCGCGGCGCTGCAACGCGCGATGAGTTTCGAGACGATCGGGACGGTGCACGCCTAGCCCGAAGTCGCTGCACACAACGACACCACCGAAGAACCGTCCTCGCGGCTAGTTGGGGGCGGCCGCCGGACCGCGGAAGGGCGGCCATGGGCGATTCGGAGGGCGACGGACACTGGGCCAGAATGACGGCCATGGACCAACACAAAGCCAGTCCAGTCATGCAGATCGCCGGTGTCACCATCGACTGCGACGACCCGGCCGCTATGGCCTCGTTCTATGCGCAAGCCCTCGTCGGGGTCATTAGCCATGAAGACGAAACTGGTGCCCAAGTCCGGCTGGCCGATGGCCAGCTGCTGCTCTTTCGGCATGTCGTCGACTACCGGCGTCCAACATGGCCTTCCCAGGAGTTACCTATCCAGCTGCACTTCGAGTACTACGTCGACGACGTAAGAATCGCCGAGGTCCAACTACATAGGCTCGGCGCGACAACGGCGGACTTCCAAAACAAGGACGACGCTGACCTCATCGTCATGTTGGACCCTGCGGGCCATCCCTTCTGCATCATCAAGCGTCCCTAGCGGCAGCGCCGAACGTGCATTACAGCGGCAAGACAGCGCGGTCAGGTGAACGTGCACCGCGCGGCCGCGATGTCGGCCAGGCGTTGAGTGTCGTGGCGGCTCACAGCGCAACCAGTTCGCCGAACACGTTGCGCCGCACACCCGGCTTCAGAGGTGTCACGAGCAGGTCAACATCGCTGTCGGGGCGGTCTTCACCACGAGCAACGCTGGCTGACGACGCCCCGACTCGTACACACTGATCACACTTTGGGTAACCCCCGCCCGCGCCGCCAACTCGACCTGTGACAAACCAGCCCGCGCCCGCCCAGGATTCCTACCTGCGACACGCGGCTAGCTGGGCGTGTACGTCGACCGCCGCGTGCGCGGCCCAGCGCGCAGCACCTGCGACGGCAACTTGCGACCGACGATGCGCTCCGCCTGCGAGGCGACCTCGATGAGCAGCTCGAGATCGATGCCCGTCCCGACACCCATGTCCTCGACCATGTAGACGAGTTCCTCGGTCGCCAGATTGCCAGAAGCCCCTGGTGCGTAAGGACATCCGCCTAGCCCTCCAACGCTCGCGTCGAAGTCAGCGACCCCGAGTTCCAACGCCGCTAGCACGTTCGCCAGTGCCGTCCCCCGCGTGTTGTGGAAATGCAGATTCATCGGGATATCCGCGACGGCCATCCGCATCGAGCCGACGAGCTCAGTGACGCGCGTTGGTGTCGCCATGCCGGTGGTGTCTCCGAACGACAGACCGTCGGCGCCGTCCGCGACCGCGCGACTTGCCACCGAAACGACGCGGCTCACTGGGACGTCTCCTTCGTACGGGCAGCCCCACGCCGTCGCCACCGTGACATGGCAGACCGCATCCTGCTCGTGGGCAAGGGAAATCACCCGCGCAATGTCGTCGAGCGATTCCTCCGTCGAGCGATTCACATTCGCGAGATTGTGCGTGTTCGATGCGGACACCACGATCTCGATGACCCGACATCCGGCGTCCAGCGCGCGCACCGCACCGCGCAGATTCGGCACCAACGCCGAGTAAGTAATCGAAGGCTCGCGCGAGATCGATGCCCACACCTCGTCAGCATCAGCCATCTGCGGAATCGCGCGTGGCGAAACAAAACTCACCGTCTCGATGCGGCCCACACCAGTGCGTGACAATGCGTCGACCAGCTCCACCTTCGCGGCCGTCGATACCGGCGCCTCGTTCTGCAGTCCGTCGCGCGGACCGACTTCGCGAAGACTGATGCGCGCAGGGAGATCGCTCATTGCCCCGTCCACCGCGGCGCGCGCTTCTCGGTAAAAGCGCTGATCCCCTCACGACGGTCCGCGGACATCGCGGCGGCCCGCCACGCGGCGTCCTCGATTTCGAGGCCATCGTGCAACGGAATGTCGAGCCCACTGCGCAATGCATGCTTCGCATACCGGACGGCGAGGGGCGAGTTCCCTTCGATCGTGGCCGCGATGTCCAACGCCAGTTGCTTGACGTGCACATCTGTCGCAAGCCGGTCGACGATGCCGAGCCGATACGCCTCCGGCGCAGCGACTTTGCGACCGGTGAGCACCAAATCGGCGGCCCGCCCGGCGCCGATGCGACGGGCCAGCAATTGAGTTCCGCCGCCGCCCGGTACCAAGCCGACAGTGACTTCAGTAAGGCCAAAGACCGCGGTCTCATCGGCGACGATCAAGTCACACGACAGTGCGAGCTCGAAGCCGCCACCCAGCGCGAAGCCGCCCACCGCCGCAATGACGGGCATCGGTAGGTCGAGCAGGGCGCTGAACATCCCTCTGATAACCGGCCGCTGCTGGAGGAGTTGCTCGTTACTGAATCCCGCGCGCTCCTTCAGGTCAGCACCGACGCAGAACGCTCGCTCCTGGGATGAGGACAGAACGACGGCGCGGACGGCGGCGTCGGCGGCGAGCGCGCGCAGCATCCCGCCAAGGTGTGAGGCGAGTTCGGTCGACACCGCGTTCAAGGCGCCCGGCCGGTCGAGGATGAGTTCGACGATGTGTTCGGTGGGCCGCCACATCAAGACGCCGGACTGGCCAGCGTCAGGCGTGGGAACAGAGCTCATGCGATCGACAGTACGCCGCAGCTCAGCGTTGCCCCGGCGCCTCGTCGGCCGCGTTCGGGTCAGCAGCAACGTTGCGCGTCGCCCGGCCGCCGTACGCAACGCTCATCGGGCCGGACTTACCGAGATTCTGGTCAACCATGCGGTAAACCTCGCGCTGCACGTACTCGACCTTCGGCACGTCGGTCAGCGAGATCTGCCCGTTGTCACCTGCCGATTCCACGACCAGGGTGCCGCTGCGCAACATGCGCTCGAGCACTGTCTCCGAAAACGACACGTCGTTGATCCGGTTCAGCGGGATGTCGCGACCGTGGCGCGCCATGATGCCGCTGCGGATCACCAGCCGGTCTGTCGTCAGCACATACTTGGTGGTCAACCAGCGCAGGTACGGCAGGATCGTCCGCCAGATCACCACCACGGCGGCGATGGCGACGAGGATCCACCGCTCGATCTGCTGGCCGCCGCCCTTCGGGATCAGTGCGACGCCGAACCCGGCTAACAGGCAGGCCAGCAAGAGCACCAGAACCGGGAGGAAAAGCCGGCCCCAGTGCGGGTGGAGGTCGAGGACAACTTCTTCGCCGTCCGACAGATTCATCGCCATGCCCCGCATCGTTCCATGTCGGCGGGAATTGCGCTCGCCATCTCACCGGACGGCCTACAAAATCTCCCCATGACTGCCGCTGTGACCGTTCGGGCCGCGACGACCGCCGACGCCGTCGCCATCGCCGACATCTACCGGCCCTACGTGCTCGAGACCGCCATCTCCTTCGAGGAGACGCCTCGCCGCACAAGACCCGGGCCTCCTACCGCTGGTCGGCCGACGTGTCGGTGTATGTGGCGCCGGGCGAGCGCGGCCGCGGCGTTGGCCGCCTGCTGTACGGCGAGTTGCTGCCGCTCGTGCGAGGGCTCGGCTACGTCAGCGTGTTCGCCGGCATCACGCTCCCGAACGATGCGAGCGTGGGGTTCCACGAGGCGTTCGGACTCACGCCAGTCGGCGTCTATCGAAACGTCGGGTTCAAGCACAACAAATGGCGGGACGTCGGTTGGTGGCAGCTCACCTTCACTGATCCGCCCGATCAACCAGCCGAGCCAAGACCATGGACGCCCCCCGACCTCACCTGATCTTCAACCCGGCGACTTCGCATCCCTGGTGGCTGTCAAAAACCGGAATTTGGCCACTTTCACAACCACCCGGGATGCGAAGTCGGTGCCCGCCGGCCTCACCGGACGTGGACGACGTCGCCGGCGCGTACTGATCGGCGTCCGGTCGAGGTCTCGACGGCCAGCGACCCGTCGGCGCTGATGTCGACCGCGCGACCCTCGAGCGAGTCGCCGCCGAGGTCGACACGAACGTCACGACCGAGCGTCACGCACAACTCGCGGTAGCGCGGCAGCACGCTGAGTTCGCCATCGCCCTCGACGCGGCGCCACGCGAGGTACTCGTCGCCGATCCCTCGCAGCGCCGCGCGCACCAACGTGTCACGATCAGTGGTACTCGCGCCTGCCAAAGCCAGAGAAATCGCTGTAGGCACTGGCAATTCGGCCTCGCGCAGAGTGACGTTGAGTCCGACTCCGACAACCACCGCGTCGTCGACGACCTCGGCGAGGATTCCGGCGAGCTTACGATCCCCGATCATCAGATCGTTAGGCCACTTCAACCCGATGTCGACCTCGGCGACTCGCCGCAACGCCGTTGCAATGCCGACGCCGACCACCAACGGCAGCAGGCTCCACCGAGCAGGCGGCGCAGCAACTGACGGGAGCGGTGGCAACCCGACCTGCAGGTCGGGCATCACGTCTGGCGTCACATCGGAGGGTCGCAGCAACATCGAGAACGTCAGGCCAGACCGCGCGGGCGCCGACCACCCGCGGTCGAGCCGCCCTCGCGCCGCCGTCTGGTGTTCTGCGATCACCACAAGACCGGCCGCCGCTCCCGATCGCGCTAACTCGACGACGTCCGCGTTGGTGGAACCGGTCTCTTCGACGACCCTGATCTCGCGCCAGATGCCGTAATCCACAAGGCCGCGAGACAGCCCCCGAACCGACAGGGGTGGCCGTTCGAGGTCGGTCCAGGGCGACGTCACGGCTCAGCCCGTGTTCTGCAGACCGGCGGCAACCCCGTTGACCGTGAGCAGCAGCAGCCGCTGGGTGCGCTCACGTTCGTCGTCGTCGTCGATACCGGCCCGCAGCGCCTCGAGGGCGCGCAGTTGGAGGTGCGAAAGCGCGTCAACGTAAGGGTTTCGCAGCTCGACCGCGCGGCCCAGCACGCTGTGCTTCTCGAGGAGTTTCTCCTGGCCGAGCACCCGCAGCAGCCATGAGGTCGTGCGATCGAACTCGGCCAGGATCGTCTCGGCGAGGTCCGGGCGACCCCCGAGGGCGAGGTGGCGCTGGGCGATGTCGCGGTCGGCTTTGGCGAGCGACATCTCGACGTTGTCGAGCATCGTCGTGAACAGCGGCCACTGCGCGTACGCGGCCTGCAACACCGACACGTCGCCGACCGCTTCGAGCCCGCTGCCGAGGCCGTACCAGCCGGGCAGCGTCGCGCGGGTCTGCGACCACGCGAACACCCACGGGATAGCGCGCAGGTCAGAGAGTCCGCTTCCCGCCGTCCGCCTCGAAGGCCGCGAGCCGATGCGCAGCGAGCCGATCTCGGCGAGCGGACTGACGGCGGCGAAGAACTCGGCGAATTGCTTGGCGCCGACCAGCTCGCGGTAGGCCGTGCGAGCCGCGTCGCTGACCTGCTCGAAGGTGGACCGATGCTTCGTCGCAGCTGCGGCCACGAGTTCTTCGACCGCA